>JBGSOQ010000018.1:0-18711 GCA_041739035.1 Ignavibacteriaceae bacterium
TTTCAGTCCATCAAATCCGGCGGCAGTTGCTTCAGAAACTAATTTTTTTTCTAAATCTTCTGTCGCAAGATTAAATGTGATGTTCATTAACGAGCGACTGTCTTTATCAGCATGACCTTTGTAGTATCCGCCGCTATCATCTATGCATTTGTAAAGAACATCCGCTTTCTCCTTGTTGATTTTGTACATTCCATCTAATCCGCCTAAACTCTTAAGCCATTTTGTTACCAGCGCAATTATATAAATACCGAATGTGTTTGGTGTGTTGTAAAGCGAATTATTTTCAACATGAGTTTTGTAGTTCAGCATTGTGTGAAGTGAATCGGAACTTCTTTCCAGCATATCTTTTCTGAGAATAACAAAGGTAACACCAGATGGTCCGATATTCTTTTGCGCGCCAGCGTAAATTAGTGCATACTTACTGACATCAATTTTTTTGTGAAGAATATCCGACGATGCATCGCAAACCAATGGAACGTTGCCAACCTCTGGTTCTTTGTGCCATTCCGTTCCATAGATTGTATTGTTAGAAGTGAAGTGAACATAATCTGCTTGAGGATCGAGCTTCAATTCATCTTGCTTGGGAATTCGTTTGAATTTTGCTTCCTCTGTTGAAGCTGAAATATTAACAGTTCCAACTCGTTTTGCTTCTTTAACGGCTTTCTTTGACCAGCTTCCAGTTACGATGTAATCTGCTTTCTTGTTCTTCACCATTAAATTTAAAGGAACCATTGAGAATTGAAGACTTGCACCGCCCTGCAAAAACAGAAGTTCATAATCATCACTTATGCTAAGAAGAGATTTTAAGCCGTCTTTTGCATCAGCAATAATTTTATCGAATGTTTTTGAACGGTGACTGATTTCCAGGATTGACATCCCAACTCCCGGAAGCGCCCACAATTGTTCTTGTGCTTCTTTTAAAACTGGCTCTGGCAGAATTGCTGGACCGGCGGCAAAGTTATAAATTCTTTTTTCCATGATTATTTCCTTTAATTTTATATTCGGTTAAGTTATTTGATAAAATCTTCTTTTTTAATTTCGCAATCGTTGAGAATCTTTGATAATAAACCTGGCCCAATTATTTCATTTGAATGAACGGGGACAGTAGTAACTCTACCATCTTTATGTTTAAGCCTATAGTGACTTCCCTTAATTCTCACCACATTAAATCCAAGTTTTTCTAGAACTTTTATTATTTCACTTCCAGTTAACTTTGGTACTTTGGCCATCAGTATAGATAGTCCCTTATCAACCTATTGCCCCTTGTCTTTTTTATTTTTCTTTTTTAGGTCAGAAGCACGTGCTTGTTTATATGTTTGTACATCTATAAATTTTTTCTTTTTATCACGAACCGCATAAAATTTTGCACCTGAAACGGCACGATGAGCTGTTCTTAAATTATTTTTTCTTGATTCCGATTCGTTAGAAATTGAAGTAGTATAATTAGCTGATGGTTCATTTATTGTAATTTTTTGAACCCCCACAAAATCATATGGATAAACCACATTAGATTCTTCTTCTAAGCATAATTCTATAGCTTCTTTGGTTCTTTCCATTAAAACGTCTAAAGATTTTGCCTGTGTATGGCAGCCCTTCAGTGATGGGACAGAAGCGACATAAAATCCTTCTTCGTCTTTTTCAATAATTACATTAAAATCTCTTTTCATAAATCTCTTTTGTAAAATATTTTCAAATCAAATGTACCAATAGTCCATCTCTGAGTTTTGGTTCAAACCATGTTGATTTTGGCGGCATCACTTCTCCGGCATCTGATATATTCATTAAATCATCTAAGCTTACCGGGTACAATGAAAATGCAACAGCAGCTTTTCCAGAATCAACAAGCTTTTCGAGCTCTTTTGTGCCGCGTATTCCGCCAATAAAATCTATTCTAGTATTCGTTCTAGGATCATCTATTCCAAGAACGGGATTTAACAGGAAATTCTGTAATATGCTTACATCAAGTTTTTCCCCGACTGATTTTTCAAGCGATAAACTTGCAAGCACAGAATCTCTCGACTTGAAATGATACCATTGTTGATCTAAATACATACAAAACTCTTTTTGCTTATTCGGTTCTTTGTTTTGTGATTTGCTCACTTCAAACTTTTCATTGATTGCATTTAAAAAATCATCTTTACTCAATCCATTTAGATCAGATACAACGCGATTGTAAGGCAGTATTTGCAGTTGATCTGCCGGAAAGATGACTGCAATAAAGTAGTTGTATTCTTCGCTTCCTTTATGATTGGGATTTGCCTGCATCTTTTCTTTACGAGCGCGGCTTGCACTTTTTGCTCTGTGATGTCCATCAGCAATGTAAAGATTTTTGATCTTCGCGAATTCTGAAATTATTAAATCATTGAACTCATCTGCCAAAACCCAAACGGTATGTTGAATTCCATCTGGTGCAGTAAAATCATATTCTGGAACAACATCTCTTATTGTTTTCTCTACAATATCATTTACCGTTTTTACGCCGCGATATGTTAGAAACACCACGCCGGTTTGAGCACTCGATGCGACTATGTGATTTGTTCGATCATCTTCTTTTGCCTTACGGGTTTTTTCGTGTTTCAGAATTACATCGTTATCATAATCATCAACAGAAAAAGTTGCGGCAATTCCTGTTTGAGATCTTCCATTCATAATTAATCTGTAAAGATAAAAGTGAGATTTTTCATCAGTTACAAGAGGAGCTTCCTTTATCAGCTTGTCTAGATTATCTTTTGCCTTTAAATAAACTTCTTTAGAATAAACATCTACATTATCGGGCAAATCAATTTCAGATCGGGTAACATGAAGAAAGCTTAAAGGATTTTGTCCCGCTAATTGTTTCGCTTCTTCTCTGTTAATTACATCATAGGGAACGCTTGCTACATTCTCAACGTTTTCTTTTGTTGGCTTTAGCGCTTTGAAAGGTCGTATTATTGCCATTTAATAATTTTAACTCCCAAAATTAGTTATGTAAAAATCCACAAAATTAGGACAATAATCCATTCAAAAAGAAAGAATGTTGAGAAAGATCAAACGTCAAATGTAAGACGTGAAACGTCCGGTACCAATAAAACAATTTAACAATTCAACAATCAATTTTACTGAAGTACTCACTTAAACCGCAAATAATTTTGCTTTTCCAATCAAATTGCTATTCAGCACTTTTGCATTCTTTTTGCTGAAAAAGTATCTTTATCGCCCAACAATTTAAAAATTTAGATAGAGAGCAATGAAAGAAGAATCATCTTTAATAGCTAAACATAAAAAATTAAGCAAGTTTAGTGAACAAAAACCAAGTAATGGCAGCCCTAAAATTGTTGGCAGAGTGGAATATCATAAAAAGTTCTACTCTAAAACTCTTAACAACCGACGAGATATAATTGTATGGCTGCCGCCAAGTTACAAAAAGGAAAAGCAAAAACGCTATCCTGTTCTCTACATGCAAGATGGCCAAAATATAATGGATCCGAAAACAGCTTACATTGGCGTTGATTGGCAGATTGATGAAACAGCAACGCGCTTAATTAAATCTGGTGATCTTCAAGAGATAATTATTGTTGGAATTTATAACACACCGGAACGATTAGAAGAATACAGTGATTCTGTTAAAGGCAAAAATTATATGAAGTTTATGGTTGAACAGCTAAAACCGTTCATTGATAAATACTACAGAACCATGCATGGCAAAGAATACACTGCAGTTATGGGTTCATCAATGGGCGGGTTGATATCTTTTCTGCTTGCATGGAATTATCCCGATGTGTTTGGCAAAGCTGCTTGCATGTCAAGCTCGTTTTATTATGACGGTGATAAAGCAATCGACATGGTTAAAGATTACAAAGGAGAAAAGAAAAAAATAAAAATTTATATTGATCATGGTGAAGATGGCTTACCGCGCGGACAAAAAATGTTCTGCGAACTCACTCAAAAAGGATATTTAATCGGAACCGATATTGATTACTATTATTCACCTGGTTCCGATCATACAGAATCCGAATGGGCTAAAAGAATCGAAAGACCATTGTTATTCTTCTTCGGAACAAGGATAGATTACAAATGAAAAATTTAATGCATTCATTTAGACTTTTCCTTACGCATAGTATTATCTTACCTGTCCGCCTTTGGCGGAATCCTCTTCTTTATCTTCATCTAAGCATAGCTCTCGCAGTCGTTCAGCTTTCCTGCTCTCCTGCATTAGTTAATCTCGATTCAGCCAAAAGTGAAGTGACTAACTACTACGAATCTGGTCAGTATGAAAAAGAGATGACAGAAATTATAAACGATGCAAAAGATAAATTTTCTAAAATGCAGCCGGAACCAAACTCGGTCGTGATATTTGATATTGATGAAACGGCTCTGGATAACTATGAGGCGATTAAGCAATTTGGCTTTGGTTATGAACCAAAATATTGGAACGAATGGCTGGAAAAGTCAGAAGCACCGGCAATAACACAAGTGAAAGAATTTTATGATTTTCTCCTGCAGCAAGGATTTAAGATAATTTTTATTACTGGAAAAAAAGATTATCAGTACAATGCAACGTTCAAAAACATGAAATCAGTAGGTTACAAAGAATTTGATACTATTATTACGCGAAGTAAAGATGAGTATAAGATAAAATCTGCGCTTTTTAAATCTCAAAAACGTAAAGAGCTTGCAGAAAAAGGTTATTATATTATTGGCTGTGTTGGAGACCAAGACAGCGATTGCGTAGGTGAAAACTGTGGAATTATTGTCAAGCTGCCGAATTATCTTTATCTGGTTGAATAAATTTTTATTAAATAAAGATTAAGACGGTAACGGCTATCTGAATGCTGGGATAATTGAATTCGCAATCGTACTCATAATTATGTACCAATTGTTGTCGGCAGTGCTGTCGCTGACGCTCTGCCAATCGCACGAAGCTGTAATCACCAGGTTTTTAGATGGAACAACCAGGATAAACTGCCCTCCGTATCCCATTGCATCGAAATATGAATTGACCCCGTTATTCCATAACCAGGATTGATAGCCATATCCGTTAGCAAATGAATTAGCGTCTCCGGTAGAAATGTGAAAACCAGTAAGGTCAGCAATCCATTTTTCAGAAACAATTCTTCGGTTCTTATACAATCCTTTGTTTAGTAAAAGACTTCCTATTTTCTGCATGTCGTATGGAGTAATAGACAAACCAGCGGCACCATTGTTATAACCTCGCTTGTCCTTTATCCAATTGGTAAAGTTTATTTCGAGCGGTTCAAAAAGAAATTGCTCTGCAAAATTTTCAGGGCTCATACCAGTCGCTTGTGAAACTATAATCGAAAGCAAATGAGACCCGGCAGAGTTGTAATTGAAATAACTTCCCGGTGTGTAAGCAAATTTTCTATCGAGTAGATAAGCTATTTGATCGGATGATCGCCACCAATTATTATATTCGTTATTGTCCCCGGTGTAGTTACCCCATTCGTACCATTCAAGTCCGCTGCTCATTGTCAGAAGATGCTTGATTTTAAGCTGTGATTTTTCCGGAGAAATATTTCCAACAATAGACGAAAGGTATTGTCCAATTTCTTCTTCAACAGAGGCGATGTATCCTTTATCAATTGCAATTCCGATGAGAAGAGCAGTTATTGTTTTTGTTACTGAGCGAACGTCATGAGCAACATTTGGTCCTGATGAATTGAAATATTGTTCTTTAACGATAGTATCATTCTTTGAAATGACTATGCTTTTCATTCCTTCAACATTGCTTAAGGCTGCAAAAGCACTATTTAACTGCTGTTCATTTACGAAAAGATCTGCTTCATTAATATCATCAAGTGAACACGAAGTTAAAAGCACGAAGAATAGATTAAGAAGTAAAATTGATTTAAAAAGTATCTTGCTCATAGGATATTTTTTCCTATGCTAAATAATCAAAAACTAAAGTAATTAACAAGATGATAATTTTCTTACAAGCTATTTAGCCAAAACCACCCCGTCCTGACTAAGAAGAAAGGGTGGTCGGGTTTATTACCTAATAAATTTATAATTTTAGTGTAGAAATATTTAACTACGAATTTGAATGCAATTAAAACTATTTGAACCAGGTGAATTCTTAACGATTAGAGAAGCAAGTGATTGGGCATCGCAGTATCTTGGAAAGAATGTCACCAAGTCAAACATAGCTTACTTAATTAATTACGGTAGAATCCATAAGTATGGTGAGAATGGGGATACTTTTATTTCGAAGAACGAGTTAAAAACATTAAATCATAAAAACTTGATATAAGTATGGAAAAACCAAAAGTTATTGAAATTAGACAGAATAAACATTTAACTGAAGAATTAGAAGAGGATGAAATTATTTTTGCACTCACAGTAGCTGATGTGCAATATTTTGCCAAAGAACAACTAGGCAGAACACTTGATTATTATGAAATGCATTCTGTAAAGAAGGGAGTTGAATGGGGTTTGGACTATTGGGATGAAGTTATTAAAGTTGCAATAGATGATTTACCATCCCGCGAAGAAAACGATGATATAATTGAGAATCAGAAAGAATAATATTTATTGTTAAGGTAATTAATGAGTTTGTCTAACAAAAAATTTACCCCAACAGATTTATTAGTATCAGCATTTCTTGAAAAGTCTAAAGCGCTCAATGCTAACATCGAATTAATTCAAGTATTGAGATCAAGAACTTATAAAATTGGTGAGTCTAATGTCTTAGTACGGGCTGCTGCTGTCGGAAACAGAAGATATTTTTTTGGGATTAATTATTTGACAATTGAAGAAATTTCTAATCTTGAAAATCCGTTTATTGCCTTCATCTGTGGTTCAATAGAACAAACCTTAATCTTACCAGCAAAAGTACTTTTTAAATACCTCGATCAAATCAGTCATGATCGAAATGGTGAATATAAAATCAATATTGACAATAATTCGAGCATTATACTTACTGGGAAGAACAATCGAATCAATTGCGGAGAATACCTTAATAATTGGGATTTGTTACTTGCACCTCCTACGATTTCAGAGGAACCAAGAAATACTGTTGAAGAAAGTTTTCACTCAATACTACAGGGTCGTCTAATTGAAATTGGAAACTTAAGAGGGTATCAAACTTTCTGTCCAAATAAATCCAAAAAGTTTAATGAACGTACTTTAGATGATCTATCAACATTGAAAAATTGTCCCGAACTACAGTTCTCTGATTATAATTTATTGAGGCAAATTGATGTACTTTGGTTCAAATCTAAAGGTTCAAATTATATTCCAGAATATGCTTTTGAAGTCGAACTATCGACCGGTGTTTGGAGTGGTGTAGGAAGATTATCGACCTTGTTGGATTATTCGAATGTCGGTTTATATGTTATTGCAAATGATAAAAAGAAATTCAGTCAAGTTGCAGCAACAATTCCAGATATTCAAAATAGATATAAGTTTATCCCTTCAAATTCATTAGGTGATTTATATTCGGCGGAGTTAAATCTGATTAAACTAAGGATTGATATTGGTTTGTGAAATCCACTTTCTATTTATGTCAACTGGATTTCAAGTTGGTTGAATCACGACACATCTAACAATTTAACAATTCATCAATCCAACAATTTAACTTTGTACCCAAAAGGGAACATATATACCCCAAGGGGAACAATCAGCTAAAGATCATTCAACCATCCACCAAAGGCGGACAGGTTCATCAAATCATTCTTCTTAATCTTACTCTGTTAATTTCTTATATTTGCACCTCACAGAGATAAATTACGGTTACAATGACGACTAACATTAAAGAACTGCCCAAAGCATACAACCCCGCAGACGTGGAGGAAAAGTGGTACAGCTATTGGCTTAAGCATAACATTTTTCACTCGGAGATAGATAAAAGCAAAAAGCCGTACACAATTGTTATTCCTCCGCCGAACATTACCGGCAGCTTAACAATGGGACATATCCTCAACAATACTATTCAGGATATTTTCATTCGCACAAAACGGATGCAAGGGTTTAATGCGTGCTGGGTTCCGGGAACAGATCACGCTTCAATTGCAACGGAATCTAAAGTTGTACACATGTTGAAGGAAAAGAAAATTAATAAGTATGAAATCGGGCGCGAGGAATTTCTAAAACATTGCTGGGAATGGAAAGAGAAGTACGGCGGAATAATAATTCAGCAACTTAAAAAGCTTGGTGTTAGCTGTGACTGGCAGCGCGAACGCTTCACGATGGATGATCACTACTATAAAAAAGTTATTGAAGCATTTGTTCAGCTTTACAAGGACGGAAAAATATACCGCGGCTACAGAATGGTGAATTGGGATCCCGCTAATAAATCCGCCATCTCGGATGAAGAAGTAATTTACAAAACCGTGAATGGAAAGCTTTGGTATTTCAAGTATCCGGTTAAAGACAGCAATGAGTTTATCACGGTTGCAACCACTCGTCCCGAAACAATGCTTGGCGATACCGGAGTTGCAGTTAATCCGAATGATGAAAGGTTTAAAAAGTTCATCGGGAAAAAAGTTGTACTTCCAATTGTTGGAAGAGAAATCCCCGTCTTTGCTGATGAATATGTTGATATGGAATTTGGAACCGGAGCAGTGAAAGTTACTCCCGCTCACGATGTAAATGATTATGATATGGGACAGCGTCACAAACTTGAGATTGTAAATATTCTAAATGATGATGCGAGCTTGAATGAAAATGCTCCAAAAGAATTTGTTGGACTCGATAGATTTGAAGCAAGAAAGAAAGTCGTTGAGAAAATTGAACAGCTTGGTTGGCTTGCGAAGGTTGAAGACTATCAAAACAAAGTTGGTTATTCTGAACGCGGTAATGTTCCAATTGAGCCGTACCTCTCGGAACAATGGTTTATGAGCATGACGGAGTTTGCTGAGCCAGCACTTCAAGTTGTTAAAGATGGCAAAGTAAATTATCATCCCGACCATTGGGTAAAGACTTACGAACATTGGATGAGCAATATAAAAGACTGGTGCATCTCGCGGCAGCTTTGGTGGGGGCACCGAATTCCAGTTTGGTACTGTGTAGGTGATGATCATTGCAAGCTTGAGTGTAAGCAGCCAATCGTTTCAGTTGAACCTCCGGAGAAATGTCCGCATTGCGATTCTAAAAATCTTAGACAAGATGAAGACGTGCTTGATACTTGGGCATCGAGCTGGCTTTGGGCGCATGATGTTTTCGTAAATGAAGATGAACAGAATTATTACTATCCGACTGATCTGCTGGTTACTGCGCCGGATATAATTTTCTTTTGGGTTGCACGAATGATTATGGCTGGAATGTATTTTAAGAAAGATATTCCTTTCAAAGATGTTTACTTCACAAGTGTGATTCGTGATGTTCAGGGAAGAAAGATGAGCAAGTCACTCGGCAACTCACCTGATCCGCTTGATGTAATTCGCGATTACGGTGCAGATGCTTTGAGATTTACGGTAATTTATCTTGCACCGCTTGGGCAGGATGTTCTATTCAGTGCCGATAAGTGTGAGTTCGGTAGAAACTTTTCCAACAAAATTTGGAATGCCGGAAGATTCTTGTTGATGAATGCTCAAAATATTCCTCTCAATGAAAAGCTAATTGATAAGCACATAGATTTTTCAGATAGATGGATCAACTCACGTTTTCATCAAACAGTTTCTGAAATGAACAAAGCAATGGATAAGTTTGAAGTGAATAACGCTTCAAAGATTATTTACACTTTTGTGTGGAATGACTTCTGCGATTGGTACATAGAACTTGCAAAGAATAGATTGTATTCATCCGAAGATGAAATTAAGTCTGCAGTTCTAAATCGTGCAATTAAAATGTTTGAGAACTTACTAAAGATTGTTCATCCTTTCATGCCGTTCCTCACCGAAGAATTATGGCAGAGAATTTATGAACGAAAAGAAGGAGAAAGCATTTCAACTGCTGAATATCCAAAATTGGATGAAACAAAAATTACCGTTGAAGCTGAAAAAGAAATGGAGTTTGTTCAGGATATTATCACTGCAATTCGTAACATTCGCGGTGAGATGAATATTCCTCCATCAAAATCTGTTAAAGCGTTTATCAAATCAGCATCAGTAAAAGATTATCAGCTTGACTATATCAAAAAATTAGCAAGAGTTGAAGAGATTCGAGTTTCAGAAACGATAACAAAACCAAAAGCGAGTGCTTCAACCATAATTAAAAATTGTGAAATTTATATTCCTCTCGAAGGATTGATAGACTTGGAAGTTGAGAAGAGTCGTCTCCAAAAGGAAATTTCACGACTTGAAGGTGTGCTGATAGGAATTGATAAAAAATTATCGAACGAAAAGTTTGTGAATAATGCAGCTGTAGAAGTTGTTGAGAAGGAGAGAATGAAGAAGAAGGATATCGAAACGAATTTAATTAAAGTGAGAGAGATTTTCCAAGGGTTTCAATAAGTTGATCATTCCGAGTCCCGATGAAATTGGGACGAAGGAATCTGTATTAAGCGAAGATTGCTTCTCCCGCATAGCGGGATCGCAATGACTAAGCAATAAAATCGAAAGGTTAATACCATGTACTACAAAATATCGGATTTCATTTCAGATTGGAAATATGAATCTGAATCAACTATAAAAGTGTTTTCAAATCTGACTGATGAATCGCTCTCAAAAAAAGTTCATGAGAAAGTTAGAACAGCAGGAAAACTTGCATGGCACATTACCACTTCAATTCCGGAGATGATGAATAGAACTGGACTAAAGATTGAAACAGTAAAAGATGATGCTCCGATTCCAAACACTGTTGGTGAATTAGTATCTACTTACAAAAGTGTCTCTGAAAAGTTACTCACACAGGTAAAAGCAAATTGGAATGATGAATCTCTTTTAAAAGAAGATGACATGTATGGCGAAAAGTGGGTGAAAGGGAAAACGTTAGGTATTTTAATCACCCATCAAATTCATCATCGCAGCCAGCTAACAATTGTTATGAGATTGCTGGGACTAAAAGTTCCCGGAATTTATGGTCCATCTAATGAAGAATGGGCGGCATATGGAATGCCAGCACAAGAGTAATTACTTTAAGCAAAATCAATAGAGAGATGACACAGATGTGGCTGATCCACCAGAGGCGGCCAGGTTTGCGCTGGTCAGTGTTAATCTATTCAATCAGTGTCATCAGTGTGCAATTGACTTAATAATTCTTAATAATTGTATTTGAACCACTTAACAACTTCAGACCATTTTGGTTTTTTCCCTGTGATAAGAATTCCAACTCGATAAATTTTTCCTGCAAGAATGAATATTAGAATCATCACGGCAATATTAATTGCTATTGAAAAAATTAACTGCAGCCAAGGAATATCAACCAGCGTAATTCTTGCGGGCATTACAATTAAGGAAGCAAAAGGCACGAAAGATGCAATTCTTGCTATTTGATTTTCAGGATTTGTCTGCATTCCAATTGCGATAAAGAAAGGAATAATTATCAGCATCATTATTGGCCAAATACCCGATTGAGCATCCTGAGGATTATCAAAGATAGAACCGACCGTTGCAAACAAACCAAGAAAAGTAATGAGCGCAATAAAATAATTGAGCAAAAAGTAACCCAGATGCCACATACTAATTTTTAAAGTGAATTCGGGCGGCAATACAAACCAAGTGGTTGAAATAAGAACTATTAAAGGTGAAAGCCAAATTGCCATCTGAACAAGTGCAGTAATCGAGGTTCCAATAATTTTGCCTGTCATCATCTCTCTGCTGCTGACAGAAGATAAAAGAATCTCCACTATTTTATTGCTTTTTTCTTCTATCACCGAAGTCATTGTCATTTGCCCCGTGAATATCAAGCTCATATACAGCAAAAAGGTAAACAAGAATGAAAGAACCGTATTTCCAATTCCCTCTTCTTTAATTTCTTTGTCTGAAGATATTCTGAAGCCGTTGAAGTCAACGTTATTTTTTGCATACTCAAGTTCCTCGTTGGATAATTGTCTTCCAACAAAGTACATATCGGTTAGCACTTTGTTAATAGATGGCCTTAATCTGTTCAGCAGAACACTATTGTTGGGATTTTTAGAATAGTATTCAATCTTTTTGTTTTTTAAGGCAGCATCTGGAATAAAAATTATACCTGTAATTCTTGCTTCTAAAATTTCAGAACGAACGTTGCTTAACCTCGTCTCAAGCTTCTCCCTGTTCATTTTTTCAAACATAAACTCGATATTGCTATCTTCATATTTTGGAAGCTGTAAAAGTTCAGTTTGAACGCTATCAAGCACATCTTGTGATTCGGAGGCGACTATAAGAAAAGCATTTTCTGCATCTGAATATTGAATTAGAAAAGTTTGCAACCCCATAATTCCAAACATGAATAATGGGATTAGAAGAGTCATAATTATAAAAGTTCTGCTGAACAATCTTACTTTTAGCTCGCGTTTAATTATTGAGAGTGTTCTTCTAGTGAACATTATTATAATCCCTTCCTGCAAGCGAAACAAAAATTTCGTGTAGGGAAATTTCATTTGCGGCAAACTTATTCACCTTAATGTTATTTTGAACTAAAAGCTTCAGCAGTTCCTGTGTTTGTGAAGCATCTTTAACTTTTATTCCTACACGGTTGCCAAAGTTTTCAACTTTCTCAACGAATGGCGCTTTATCAAGAAATGACAAATCACCCTCTGCTTCGAGAGTTATATTTCTTTGAGCAAAACGAGTTTTTATTTCAGTTAGAGAGCCCTCAAGAATAATTTTCCCATGATCGATCATCGCAATGTGATCGCTAAGCTTTTCAGCAAAATCCATCAAGTGTGTTGAAAAGATTATAACCTTTCCTTCTTCTTTCTTTTCAAGAATTATGTCTTTTAGAAGATTCGTGTTGATTGGATCGAGGCCAGAAAACGGTTCATCAAAAATTAAAAACTCAGGGTCATGGAGAATTGCTGCGACAAATTGAATTTTTTGCTGATTACCTTTTGAAAGATCTTCGAGCTTAGAATTTTTTCTATCTGAAAGTTCGAATCGCTTTAAATAATCTATTGCTTTTCTTTCAACATCTTTTCCTGTTTTGCCCTTAAGTTCAGCAAGAAACAGAAGTGTATCCAGAACTTTCATCTTTTTATAAAGTCCTCTTTCTTCAGGCAAATATCCAACCTTATCCTTGAATTCCTGTCCACCAATCTTTTTTCCGCGTAAGATCACTTCTCCACTGTCAGGCATGTAAATATTCATCATCATTCTAATGGTTGTAGTTTTTCCCGCACCGTTCCGGCCAATTAATCCAAAAACAGAACCCTCCGGAACCGTGAACGAAGCATTATCAACAGCCTTAATGCCATTAAAATTTTTGCAAAGATCTTTAACCTCAAGTGCGTGCATAATTAATTTTTATACTTATGGAGAAAATACAAATTTGGGTTTTTACCCCCGAAAATTATTTTTGATTAGAAAAGACATGTCGAAATTAGGTAATTCCTAATTAAAAAGAATTATAGATTTTGATAAATGGAAATACTGCCTAAATCTAGTTCAGTCCATAATCTAGCCATCATATCAGTATCGCCATTTACAATTCCCTCGCGGGTAATTCTTTGAGGTATTTTGAACAATAAAGATATTCGGTCATAAATTTTTCCGCGTGATTCTTGATCGAGACGTTTAAGAAGATGAAATAACGTTATTAAATCTTTTTGCCGGGCTTCATAGAGTAATACAGGCAAATCCCCGGTAATACGATTTTCAAAATCTATCATTCTTAAGGTTTCTTTAAATTTAACTGAAGCATCATTAAAGAATGGTGTTCCGAGACCTTTTGATATATCTGAAGAGCAGCTTGTACCGGAAGGCAAAAGTGACTTCCGATAATTATTTTCCATTAATACCCATCCGGATTTTACCTGCAGCAATGTTGAGCCATTTTCATCTACTGATAAATAGCACATGCAGCCGAGATCTGTAATGGTTGCAGAAGGAGTTGTTATTGAAAATAATTTTGAGGCCGACCATGTTCGTGCACTGATTTTTCCGCTCGATAGAAGAAGCTTGTATTCAGATGAGTTTGTTTCATTGATGCTAATTTCTGATTTAGGTTCTACGTCTATTTCACCAACAGTTCCAACTTTTAATCGAGCTCGCGATTCGGAATCAGTATAAAGTTTTTCACCGACTTTTATTATTCCTTGATCGGTCAATATCCTGGATTCAATAACCGGGTAACCTGAAATTTTTTCTACTGACCAAAAGGTGTTTGGAGAATGATCGAAAACAAGCAGCGCAAAAATTACACCCAGCGCAATAACTGATATTATTCCTGCAATAACAAACAGTTTGCTGTTTTCAATTTCATTTGTTTTCAGCAGCAATTTATTTCTTAAGTGACTAACCTCTGCACTTTTTGATGGGACTGGAAATCCTTTATTGACAGTGTTTTTTATACTGCGCTTTTTTCCACCCTCAATTGGTATTTTTTCTATAACCTCTTTATTGTGCCGCACTTTTGCTCTCTTCAATCCGGACTTAGAGTTTACTGCTATCGTTTGATCGAATACTTTTGCACAATTTTTACAACTATTCAAGTGTTCGTGAATTTCTTTGCGAACTTCATCAAGAAGTAATCCTTTTGAATAATCGGCAAGATAATATTTTACTTCGGAACAATTCATTCATCACCCCAAATTGTTAATTATAGCTTTGATCGTCGACAATTTTTTTAATCCTGATATCCAATTCGAGCTTTCTTTCTTCTGCCATCTGTTCAAATTCCTTCTTATGTTCTACTATTGAATGATAATAAAATTTTCTTTTCAATTCATTTTCAGAATTGCCGGTCGATATGAAGTCGCAGGAATTAAAGCCCAGGTCCTTGCACTTAAGTTGAAAATTGAACATATAGAACCCCCTTTAAAACAAGGCATCTTATGATAAATAGATAAATTAGTACTCTTTGTTAAGAGCCTTAAATTCAATAAAAAAACTTAAGAATTTTAAGATAACACTAATCTTACTTCAATTATTGTGCACACATAAAAAACCTGTTTAAGCGTCAAATTACAATGCTTTTATGTGTTAGTATTGGACTTTGTAAAATAACGAGGCAATTCACTTGAAAAATGTTTCAATAATCTTTAATTATGAGTAGAACTTCGAAAGGATTATGTATGGAAAACAGAAAAACACCAAAAGTTGCAGCAGCATTTTTATTTGGGGCTGTTGTGGGCGGCGTCATTGCTCTTCTTTATGCCCCCAAAAGCGGTAAGGAGACAAGAAAAGATATCTCCGAAGAAATTGATAACTATATCAGAAAAGCCGTTGACACAAAAAAACAAATTATAGAAAAAGCGAAAAAATTGTCTAACGATATGGTTGATCAAACCGAAAAGGTTTACTCTGATGTTAGAAGTTTTAAAGAAGGAAAATACTCTGGAACGGCAGAGAAAATAGAAAGTGAAATCACCCGCCTCCGCAGAGCCATCAAATCTGCTATTGAATCTTATAAGGACACTAAGAAGGTGAGAAGATTTTTTCCTGATGAAGATAAATATTATTTCACTGATTTTAGTGAGTATCTTTTCCAGAATGAAGAAGAAGAATCTCTTCCTAAATTTGAGAGTATGAAAAAGCATGACAAGTAAATTGCACAAATAAGTTGTATTTCTTTACTTTTTGTTACGGTTTGAATGAAGTACGTTAAGTTATTAAGAAATCTACCGCTTGTTTCGAGCATTAGTTTTGGTGCTTGGGGTATAAGCGGCAGAGATTGGGGAAATACTGATGACGAGGTTTCTAAAAAAGCACTTCACACAGCACTAGATAATGGCGTCAATTTAATTGATACGGCCGATGTTTACGGCTTTGGTCATTCCGAAGAATTAATTGCGAAAGTGCTTGAATCAAGAGGCGAAAATGATAAAATAATAATTGCTACTAAAGCCGGAAATAATTTTTATCCTTTCAAAAATGAAAAACATAACACTACCCCTGCAAATCCTGACTACTCTAAAAAACATCTCATCTTTGCGGCGGAACAAAGTTTAAAAAGACTGAAGCGTGATTATCTAGATATTTTACAACTTCATAGCCCCTCAACAGATTTGTTGATGAAAGATGAACCTTGGGAAGCATTAATAAAATTAAAAGAACAAGGAAAAATTTTGCATGCCGGATTGAGCGTTCAATCATTCAAAGAAACCGAGCAATCTTTCTTGCTTGATGAACACAGCGAAATTCTTGATGTTGTTCAAGTTCGGTATAATCTTTTGGAAAGAGAAGCAGAAAAAGATCTTCTTCCAAAAACATTGAAATATAAAATAGGTGTGATAGTGAGAATACCATTGCTGTTCGGTTTTCTTGCGGGTAAATTCAATAGAAATAGCAAATTTGCCGAAAATGATCACAGGAGATATAATTTATCAGAGGAAAAACTTAATGTTTATCTTGAGCAGTTGGAGAGTATGAAGCACTTCTTTGATAATTACAAGCAATATTCAATGGCTCAACTAAGCTTAAGATTCTGCATTTCACATCCCGCCTGCCATGTTGCCATTCCAGGCGGAAAAACCTCGGATCAAGTAATTGAAAATATAGCGGCTTCAGATCTAGAATCTATCAAATATGAAGATTTTCCAGGGTTGAGTTAGTTGAACTAGAAGACGAAATTTTAGGCGTTTATTGTTTATTCTCTTTAAATCTCACAAAATATTCAGTGCCCACATTATTAGATTTACTGATTTCTCCCTCTAACTGTTTAACTAAAGACATAACAAGTTGGAGCCCCAAAGATTCTGTGTTTTTAAAGTCGATGTTCTTTGGAAAACCACAGCCGTTGTCGCCAATAGTAATGGCGTACCAGCCGTTTAGGTCCTTTTGAAAGTAGATAGATATTTTCTTTTGTGCATCGCCTGTAAGTTCGGGTTGTATTTTATTAAAAGCGTGTTTTAATGAATTCGAAACAAGTTCATTAACAATCAGTCCTACGTATACTGCTTGATCAGCATTAATATTTACATTTTCTATTTGCAAATTTAGTTTAATGTCTGAAGTTTCAGTTCCATACGAATTAAAAAGATTATCAAGAAGCTCCGTTATAAATTCTTGTATATCTAAGCTCGAAAAGTTTTTGGTCTGATAGAGTTTTTCGTGAATGAGTGCCATTGACTTAACTCTGTTTTTACTTTCCTCAAGAATTTCATTCGTCTTTTTATCGGCTGTAAAACCCGCCTGAAGGTTTAAAAGACTTGATATTATTTGAAGATTGTTTTTAACACGATGGTGAATTTCTCTGAGTAGAACTTCCTTTTCTCTCAATGATCCTTCAATTTGATCTGACACTTTTTTTCTTTCGGTTATATCATTAAAAGTAACTACAGTTCCGGTTATCAAGCCATTTTCAAGAATTGGGTGTGAAGAATACTCTACTGGAAAACAAGTTTTATCTTTTCGTTCTAAGACTATTTCCGAAGTGTTGCTCGTTGTTCCTTTCTTCACTGTTTGAATTAATGGACATTGATCAGCACTGCAGATTTTACCATCTGCTTCTTTACAGCAAATGAAGTCCTGAATATTTTTATTAAGACATTCTGATAAATTATAACCAAGCATCTCAAGAGCAGATTTATTGATGAAAGTGCATTTCATATTGTTATCGACACCAAAAATTCCCTCACTAGTCGATTCTAAAATTTCTGAAAGCTTTTTGCTAGTCTTTCTTGAATTGATGAATGAGATTGTAACCAAGAAGAAAAGTAAGCTTATGAGAATACCGGATAGAAGAACAATTTTTGGTTTTTCGGATTTAAACGACTGAATGAACTTAGGCAGAGCGGCATATTTTAATGTCCAAGTTTTCCCGTACAGATTTATTTTGCTTGCCCCAGTGAAAGTGTTTTTAGTTAATGATGAATAAAGTGAGTCACTATTGTACATCAAATTTTGAGGAATAGTATCAAGTCCGTCATAAATTTGAATATTAATATTTCTTAAATCATTTCCTAAAGTAGCTCTTATTAAGTCTCTCATTCTAAAGGGGCTGTAAATATATCCTTTAAATAAGTTCCTTCGTTCTTCCAAAGAGGCAGGTTGTAAATTTTTATTGTATAAAGGAATAAATATCATAAAGCCAGCCTGAATGTTGTATTCAGTTTCCTGTACCAATTTTATCTTACCCGTGATTGTTGTTTGTCCATTATTTCTTGCTTCCAGCATTGCTTCATTGCGAAGCGGCTCGGCTAAAAGATCATACCCGAATGCGCGCTGGTTTCGCTCGTTAAATGGTTCGATATAAATTACTGATGTGTACTCCTCTCTGACACCTTCAGGCCATATTCTAAAGTATTTAAAACCCTCATTTTGCATTGCTCTTACAAGCTTAAGCGAATCGGAATGGTGTAAATGGTAAGAATATCCGATACCTAATATGCCGGGGAAATTTTTATCGATAAGAAGATTCTCGACATAAATTTTCCATTCTTCCCGGGAAACTGTATCTGACGCAGCGAACAATCCGATTCCGCCCAGCAAAACTTGCTCGTATGCGTGCATTCTTTTTAAAATTGTTTGATTTGTTTCCTTGATTTTAAAATCGAAGCTGACGCGAGCAACAGTCTCATCGTCCGCAATTGCTGTGCGCCATCCTATGTAGGTAATAATTAACGGAATGATTAAAGCTATCCATGCAATTACGATAGCCCTGGTGGAATAAATGTTCTCTAATGATTTGAATAAATCAGAAGAGAGTATTTTTTTAAAATTTATCACTTGTGTTATAAGAATTTTGTCTTAATTG
>JBGSOQ010000052.1:0-2097 GCA_041739035.1 Ignavibacteriaceae bacterium
ACAGATACAAATTATTTGCCCCCAATTTGGGAATACTCTCACTCCGAAGGAATTTCAATTACCGGCGGGTACGTTTACAGAGGACCAAATTTACCCGAGCTGTTTGGAAAATATATTTATGCCGATTTTGGATCAAGAAATGTTTGGGCATTAACCTACGATGGAATTAATCCGGCGACAAATCAATTGTTATTAACTGCAAACAGATCAATCACCTCCTTTGGAGTTGATATTAACAACGAACTTTATATTGTTGCCTACGACGGAATAATTTATCGGTTCACACCAACTGCTTCAATTGTTGCACCCTCAAATTTAAGATTGATAGTTAACAGTCCAAATTCCATAACACTAAATTGGAATGATAATTCCAACAACGAGGAAGGATTTAAAATCGAAAGAAAAACCGGATCACAAGATTTTGTGCTGATCAATTCGGTTGACGCTGATGTCACATCGTTCACCGACAATACGCTGCAAGAATCTGAAGTTTATTACCGGGTTTATGCTTTTAACTCAAATTCAAATTCAGGTTATAGCAACTCAGCTTCAATTTTAACTTCGGCAGAAGATGAATCGTTTATAACACCGCATGAATTCCGGCTGAATCAAAATTATCCCAACCCTTTTAATCCTAGTACAATAATAAGCTATACAATTCCCTCATCGCATGAGCCCCTCTCGGGAGGGGCAAGGGGTGGGTCAATAAAAGTACAGCTAAAAATATACGACACATTGGGAAATGAAGTAGCAGCATTATTTAACGAAGAAAAAACCCCTGGTGATTATGAATTGACATGGAATGCAGTTAATCTCCCTAGCGGTGTATATTTTTACAAAATGCAAGTTTATCCAGCTAAAAGGGGCGTTGAAGGTTCTTCGTCAAATGCAGGGATGACCTATGCTGAGACGAAAAAGATGATCTTGTTGCGGTGAAAAACGACCTCTCTCCCGAAATATGTTCGGAGCAAGCCTTCATTCCTCTCCGCAATATGACAAATCCGGAACAGACCGATACTCTTCCCTAGGAAGTTATTTTATACATTGTTCCGTGAATTGTTGACTATGTGAACAATTAATTGCAATTTCTTCGTAGTGATTTTTCTCTACTTTGAGAGAGCAAGAATTATAGAGTTTGGCTGCTGAATAAACCCCGCAGAGATAACACACCGGAATACTCTCCCGAAGCAGAAATGTTGTAACTAAATATTTCTAATTCAAAGGTGGAGTTATGAAAAAAATTTACTTACTTCTTTTCGTTTTTTCTACTAATCTCTTTCCTCAAGCAAACACATGGATTTACAAAGCAAACATGCCTACTGCAAGAACATTTCTCAGTGCTTGTGTTGTTGATGAAAAACTTTATGTGATTGGCGGGGCGCCAACAACTGCTGCCACAACTAAATTCGAAATGTATAATCCAACGACAGACATTTGGAGTATTCTGCCAGATTTACCTGCTGCACGATGCTATACATCGGTTTGCAATTTCAATGGTCTGATCTACGTTTTTGGTGGGGCTTCCGGCATGTTCAGTTCAGCAGCAAATACTGTCTTTGTGTATGAACCTAATGCAAATCTGTGGACTAAAATGACAGATATGCCATATTCAATTGGCGGAAGCGGTATAGCTGTAATTGGAAATTTAATTTATTTAATCGGCGGAGCACCCAGTACATCGGGTGCACCGGTAGCTAAGGTAATGGCTTATGATCCTCTAACTGAAACCTGGACGCAAAAAGCTGATATGCCAACACCCAGAAATATGGTTTCTGCAAGTGTAATTGATGGAAAAATTTATGTTATTGGAGGAACAACTGGAGATTGGACAAATGTATTTTATAAAACAGTCGAGATGTATGATCCTTCCAATGATTCTTGGACTTCGAAGACAGATATGCCTACCGCTCGATGGGGAATGTCAAGCTCTGTTATTAATGATTTAATTTATGTCGCAGGGGGACGAAACTCCTACAGCTTATCAAAACATGAAGTTTACAATCCGATTACAGACAGTTGGAGTACGCAAACACCGCTGCAGCGTGTGAGAACCTCACCGGCAGGCGGTGCAATTGGAAATAAGATCTATATTACTGG
>JBGSOQ010000076.1:0-4754 GCA_041739035.1 Ignavibacteriaceae bacterium
CCAGTAACTTGAGTGTCTGACTCACAGCTATTTACAATGATTGAAAAAGTAAGCAGTAGAATTATGCCTGCTAAATGTTTTTTGAAAGATGAAAATGACATGATGTTATTCCACATAGTTATTAATAGTTATTTGCTAGAAAAATTATTGTTCATTCCAATTATGAAGTTGAGCTGTCTATTTGTTGATAAGTTTATTCAACTTCTGTACCCAAAATAAAGAATGCTTTTTTGTCTCATTTTGTGATTTTTTTTAAAAAAAAGTAAGATTTACCGAGTTTTTGCGTATTTTTTTACGGAAAGGGCAAGGGTCGGTTTGTTCAAAAATGTGAGTACAGAAGCTAATCCTTAATTCAGGGAAAGATCAAATTTTGTATTGGTTTGCTTGAAAGGGAAGTTAAATTGGAATGTAATTTTTAGTAATTATTGAATTTATATCGCTCATGTCAGAGTAATATTTGTTAGTGTTTTTTACGGTGAATTTGATAACCCTCGCTATACTGCTTTTGTTTCACCCTTAATCATTTGCCAGCTTGTGAGAATAATAATTTGAATATCGAGCCAGATTGACCAATTCTCTATGTACCAAATGTCATATTCAATTCTTTTTCTTGTCCTTCTTTCATTTTCAATTGGATCGTGGGAGTCACCGCGCAATCCATGCACTTGAGCCCAGCCAGTTAATCCGGGTCTAACGCGGCTTCTCAGTTTTATCTCATCTACAATTTCAGAATAAACTTCGTTGTAGGGAAGAAAATGAGGTCTTGGTCCAACAACCGACATATCCCCTTTAAGAATATTAAAGAATTGCGGCAGTTCGTCAAGGTTAGTTCTTCTTAAGATGTTTCCAATCTTTGTAATTCGCGAATCACCGGCAATAACCGGTGAGTATGATTCATTCTCAAAATTTTCATTAGTTATAAGTGTTCTGAATTTGTAAAAATTAAATGCTTTATTTCTCATCCCGATTCTTTGCTGTACAAAAAAGATGGAATCCTTTGAAAATATTTTTATAAGAATACTTATCAGAGGAATGAGCCAGCTCAGAAATAAAATAATTATAAATAGAGAAAATATAATGTCAAATGATCGTTTGATAAATCTCCAATGTGCTTCGGCAAGGGGTTCATCACGGATAGTAATTAGTGGAAAATTTTCAAACATGCTTATTCGAAATTTTTTAGATATGAATCTAAAATAGTCCGGAATTATATGAACCCGTACAGCATGCCGGTTACAGACTTTAATAATTTGATCCAGACGGGTGAATTCTTGAATAGGAAGGGCGACAATTACTTCGCTAATTTTTTCTTGCTCAATAATTTTCTCCAGATCATCTATCCCACCGATTAAATTGGTATGATGCGATTCCTTAGCCTTGTCATCTAAAAAACCTATAAAATGGTAACCAAATTGGCGATTTTTAACAGTTGATTCATAAAAATTCTGGGCAATTTCACCCGCCCCAACAATTACAACATTAATTAATTTACTTTCCCTTACACTTAATTTACTCACTACTAATTTGAGCAGTTGAATCCTTAGACTGATTACCAGAGTTAGAAGCAGAGAAAAGTAGATAATAAAATTTCTGGTGAAAAGATCTTCTTTAGCAATAAAGATAAATAGGATAGCCGTAATTATTTGAACAAAAACATTTTTTAGGATATTGCCAAACTGATACGAGAAAGAATGTATATGATTATCCTCATAAAAACTGTTAATGTTAGAAGCAAAGTACCACATGAAGTTCATGCCGGCAAGCAAAATAAACATGTAATTCCGTGCTATCAATATCTGGAATGATTGAGCGAGAATTGCCGAGACAATAAAAATCATGTTTAATAGTAGAAGATCAAGGAAAAGCCGCAAGTAATATTTTGATCTTTGATTTACTATCATCTTTTAAAAAACTCGTCACATTTTATTTCTACAAACGATTTTATTTTTTCTTCAAAAATGCTTCTATCATATTTTTTTGCATAGTTGCTCAGAATTACGGGGTCAAAAATATTTCCACTTTTTTCAAACCTGGATACAGCATTAACAATATCTTCTGCTGTTTGTTCTGAAAAATGAATGCCATACTTTCCATCGACTATTGTTTCGGCGGTTCCCCCTTTGTTCAAAGCAATTACGGGCGTTCCGCAGCTTAACGCTTCGATTACCGATATTCCAAAATCCTCCTCAGCAGCAAAGACAAATGCTTTTGCTTTTTTCAAATATTGCGAAAGATCATTAACTTTATTGTAGTTGATAATCTCTACGTTTTTAGCACTTTTAGATTTGATTTTCTCTCGCTCAGTTCCTTCACCAATAATAAGTAATTTCTTATCCGGCATTTTTGAAAATGCTTCAGCGATAAGATCAATTTTTTTATAGGGAACAAATCGTGAAGCTGTTAAATAAAAATTTTCCTTGTGGGATTCGCAGCCAAATTTTGCCGTATCAACCGGCGGATAAATAACCTCCGCCTCTCTTCTGTAGATTTTTTTTATTCTCTTAGCAATGAAATTTGAAATGGCTATAAAGTAATCTACTCGATTTGCAGAGGCAACATCCCACATTCGTATGTTATGTAAAACGGGCTGCAGAATTAATTTTTTAATCCTCCCTGAAAAGCGTTCCGAATCAAAATATTGATTGGTGAGATCCCACGCATACCTAATGGGTGTATAACAGTAACAAATATGCAATTGATTAGAGTTAGTCAATATCCCTTTAGCAAATGCATGCGAGCTTGAAAGTACAAGGTCGTATTTTGACAAATCAAATTGTTCAATGGCGAGAGGAAACATTGGAAAATAATGGCGATGGTACTTGCTAGCCAGAGGGAGTTTCTGTACAAAAGAAGTACTTGCTTTTTTACCTTTTAGAATTATTTGCCGATCTTTTTCATTTAAGAAATCAACAAGAGAGTAAATATCTGCATTATTCCAAACATTCGTAAAAGATTCTACGCATCTTTCGGAACCGGCATAAGTGGTCAGCCAGTCATGTACAATTGCAGATTTAAGATTTTGGCTAGACATTGTTTACTATAACGACCTTATTTTTTAATGGTATCATCGAACTCACGCTTTAAATTTTGGGCAAATTTCTCCCAACCGAATCTTAAAATATTTGTATATCCTTTGTTGATTAATTCATGGCGTAAATTTTCATTGCTAGTTAGAATAATCATTTTTTCTGCCAAATCCTCAAATTTAAGAGGATCAAAATAAAGGGCAGCCTCTCCGCAAACTTCCGGAATGGACGCCGAGTTACTTGCGATTACAGGACATCCGTAAATCATAGCCTCAAGAGGAGGTAACCCGAATCCTTCATAGATAGATGGAAAAATAAGACATTCAGCATTCTTATAAATTAGCGGTAGGTCAAAATCTTCTACGAAGCCAGGAACAATTATACTATCTTGATCAAACAACCGCGAAAATTCAATATCTTTTTCAAGGTCATTCTTTTTAACACCAACTAGAACCAGCTTTCTGGAATGGGAATTCTTCTTCGACCACAAGTCAAATGCTTTAATAGCTATTTTAAGATTTTTGTGAGACTTTATACTCCCTACATAAAGGAAATAATCCCCAGGTAATTTGTAAGTCGTCCGTATTTCGTCAAACGATTTTTCATGTAATTTATAGCTTAATTTTTCATTGTCAAGACCACAATAAACTATTCTTATCTCTTTTCCACCAACATGGGTGTATTTGAGTATTTCGTTTTTTGAAAACTCTGACAAAGTTATAACCTTATCCGACTTTCTTATAGCCGCATTGATCATGTATTTTGCATATATTACTTTTGGTAAGGAAAGCTGATCGGCAAAAACAAGATGGTTTACATCATTAATTATAACTGCTCTTTTAGATGCTTTTATCTTTAAAAGAGGAATGTTGTAATGCGGTGAAACGAAGAGATCACATTTAGGAATTTTAGTTGGGAGTTCTATTTGTTCTTTTATTGAATATATGGGGCTTTTCGCATCAATTATTCTTGTTTGCTTAGACCATGAAAAGGAATCAAGAATTTCTGAATTACCAAGCAATGTTAAATTATAATTATCAATCAGGGTTGGTATCATATTTTTTATATTAGTTCCAATTCCTGAATGATTAATCATTCTGGCATCTAATGTTATATCGAATTTTTCACTTTTCACAGCAAGCCAAATTTCCTACAGAATAAGTTATATTTACTGGGGACATTGTGCGAATATTTTTTGGGCTAATATTGAGTTTAAAAATATACACTAACATAGTTAAATACCATATCGAATTAGACATAACAACCAAGTTCGAATGGTATTAACAACAAATCCTATGAAAATTTCAATTATAACTCCAACCAATAATTCCAATTCAACCATCGTCCAGAATGTAAATTCAGTTATTAATCAAACTTATAAGGAATATGAGCACATCATTATTGATAACCTAAGTTCTGACAACACTCTGCAATTGATTAAAAATACCTATGACGACTCAGGATTGAGCAATAAGTTAAAAGTGATTTCTGAAAAAGACTCGGGAATTTCAGATGCATTTAACAAGGGAATAATGAACTCAACTAGTGAAGTAATAGGCATATTAAATAGTGATGATTATTTTTATGATGAATCTGTTCTTGAGAGAGTATCAAAAGAATTTTTGAATAATGATAAATTATTTGTTCATGGAAATGTATACTTTAAAGATGAAGTATATGGTTCAAATATAAGGAAACCTTTGCTCTGCCCGATACAACAAGCTATGC
>JBGSOQ010000099.1:0-14200 GCA_041739035.1 Ignavibacteriaceae bacterium
ACAGTAAATAATAACCAGTCAAGTGGTTCAACCGGTTCAGTAGTGTTCGACGGAATTGGTGATGATGGTGCTGCTTTGCGAATTGGTATTTATATCATATTTCTCGAAGCTCTCAATGAAACCGAGGGCGTTGTGGAAATAATTAAAACAACTGTTGTAGTTGCCAGGAAGTTATAAAATCAAGAGATAAAAAAGTGATTACTAATTCAACGTCCGAGTTAAGTTCCGGATTTAGAAGCAAGCGATTTCAGCAAATACTACTTTTCATATTTTTAGTTTTTTGGACTTTGTTTGCTATTTCTCCCGCATATAAACCCGAGTGGTGGCTTGAGAATTATCTTGTTTTCGGTTTCATATTGTTTCTTGTTCTATCGTACAAAAAATTCCAGCTATCCGATTTATCATATCTTTTAATCACAATTTTTCTACTGCTGCACACAATTGGCGCACATTATGGCTATTCAAGCGTTCCTATAGGCTTTTATCTTAAAGATGTTTTTAGTCTCTCAAGAAATCCTTATGACAGAATTGTTCACTTTCTCTTTGGGTTTCTTTTTGCTTATCCGATTTATGAGATGCTGAAAAGATACACTAGTCAGAAAGGTGTGTGGCTCTTTATCGTTCCAATTAACTTTATAATAAGTTTAAGCGCCATTTACGAAATAATTGAAGCTGTTGTTGCCTGGACATTCCCGCCTGAACAATATAATCCTTTTATTGGATTGCAGGGTGATATTTGGGATGGTTACAAGGATATGCTGTTTGTATCAATCGGCGGAACTTTAAGCGTTATAAATATTGAGATTTCGAATATACTACGGGAAAGATAATCATCATGGCTTATTACAAAGTTGACAATAATATTTTTCTTTCTCCAATCCGTTTGAAAGATGTAGATCAATTAGTAAAATATTTAAATGATAAAGAAATTTTTAATAATACACTTACAGTTCCATCCCCATATACCAAAGCAGACGGGGAATATTTCGTTAGTCTTTGCGAAAAGAAGAAGAAGAAATATGGCAAGAACATCAACTGGGCAATAAGAGATAAAAACAAAAAACTAATCGGCGGATGCGGCTTCCAAATGAAGTATAGACAAAATTCGAAGAAAGATGAAATCGGCTATTGGCTTGCAAGACCTTACTGGAATAAAGGTATAATTACTAAAGTGGTAAATAAACTCTGTGAGATTGGCTTTAAGAAGTTTGGTTTAACAAGAATTGAAGCGACAGTTTTTATACATAATGATGCTTCATGCAGAGTATTGGAAAAAGCAGGCTTCAAGCTCAAAAAAATATTCCGCAGATTGGTTAAAAAAGGAAATAAGCTGATTGATGCTAAACTTTATTACAAGGATAACAATGTTGCTGCACTATTTCACAAATAACAATCAAATGCAAAAAAAATTATTGATTCTGAGCAAAAACAATTGCAATTTTCCTATAGTAATTCAAATTGATTTCCGGACGGAGACAGATTTGATTATTAGAAGTTAGAAACCCCCATAGTAAAATTATAAGATCTCCTCCGCAAACTACGAAGTTATATATCCGTGAAGTCTGAATTGAAAACAACATTAGAATCATTTTTCTTCCACATTCATTTCTTCGAAAGATCTCACAACCAATTTGTTTTTGTAAATTCTCCACAACAATTCCTGCCATCCGATGAGGTCAAATATACATTAAGAAATTTTCTCAACTTGAAAAAACTGTACTTTATATTATTCATAATAATGACCGAAATTGGCATCATTATTGCGAAAATAGAACATCAGGTGTCTATCAAATTCTATTTTAAAAAATATTTTGTGCCAAAAATGTAGGGTTTTTCAATTTCAATAAAAAGTAAGCCATCAAATGATTGAGCGACTATTAAAACCTGCTACTTATAAATTAATCAGTTCAAGTGCTTATCCTCAAATGCAGGATGAAATAATTTACTTCAGCCCTGTGGGTTTAAATTCACTTATTTAATAATATTCTCAAAGGAGTTCACAAATGAAAAAATTAATTCTACTTTTAATAGTGGGGTTTATTTCGGTGTCACTGGCTCAAGAATTTCCGGTTACCTCAGATCCGGGAGTCTTTTATCAAACCAATCCCAGCATCTTTGACAGAGAAGAAATAAATTTTCGACCTTCAAATTTGCAGATTTGGACAACATTAGACCAAATGGAATTAAGCGAACGAAATAATTCCATAATAGATATTGAATTTGAAAGCAGTTCAACTCTTACAGAAACTTTCAAGAATATCACCACTCTTTGGAACAGTGGGAAATATGAAGAAGCGCTTAATTTGTGTAAAAGTATCGATGAGGCAGAACTAAACAAAATAAGCATTGGAATTAACTGGAAAGTTCCTATCCCTGCAATTAATCAAGCTAATTGGGGAACAGATATAAGAATCGGCACTCGCGATTCAATCGAAACAGTTTCGCTTGCTTATGAAAAATCAACAGGTAACTTATTTGCTGTTCTTCTTTATCAGGAGAATGATAGATACTATTGGTCAATGAATTTGTCCACGGATGGAGGCAGCACTTGGACTGAGACTTATACATGGGCTTCTGGACCCAAAATTATTTCTGCCAGTGCCACAGTTGTTGGCTCATATTGCTACGTTGGTTATGCTAATGATGCCGCTCCCCCTGATGGAAGATTACGCAGGTTTAATACTTCAAACGGTAATATCGCAAATTTCCCGGATAGCTCTCCTTTCATCACAGTTTTTACACTGGGAAGTACAGATTCAGTAAAACAAGTCGTGCTTAATTCAAATCAAAATTATCTAAATAATAGACTTTATTATGCTGCTGTCACCAAGTCAGATAGCATTAAAATGTACTGGAATACTCCAACTGGTGTTGTCTATAACAAATACATTAGCACTTTTATTGATGTTTCGGAAGGGCTTGATTTGTCCTGGAATAATGGCTATAGTAGTTCTAATTATAATTATTATCAATTTGGTTCTTATGTTACCAAAACAAATGGAGTTAAATTTTTCGGGGTGGGTTCCGACACTTTAAAACAAGTAGGAAGCTTTTATTCAGGTCTTGTGGGGTATCATTCTTCAATCAGTGCTCAAAATGATACAATAACAGCGGTATTTGAATATACCAGTTCAATTTATCAAAACAGATATTTAGTTAGTTATAATGGCGGTACCACCTGGAGTTATGGTCTCGTTGGTGATACATTGCTGACCTCCGAAGCACCGGACATTGCGGCAGGTGATGGCGGTGTTGGAATTATTTATCGATATTATACTTCACCCCGAGAAGGAAGATTTGTTTGGAGACCAATGGCCGGGACATGGTCAACTCCTGTAACATATACGGATAATCCACCGTATTATAATAAACCGGCTATTGAATACTTGGGCAATAAAAAGTTTGGAGTTGTTTATTTAAGCTGGCATAGTCCAGAACGCGGTGCATTCTTTGATTTGAATAATATGCTCGTTGATGTGGATGATAAGGCGGCAGAAATTCCTTCTAACTTTGATCTGTCGCAAAATTATCCAAATCCTTTCAATCCAAGCACACTGATTAGGTATCAAATTCCTTTCCAAAGCGTTGTTTCAATTAAGGTTTATGATGCTCTTGGAACCCTAATTCAACAATTAGTTAATGAAGAGCAATTTGCAGGAAGTTACGAGTTGGAGTTCAATGCTGAAAAATTGGCCAGCGGTGTTTACTTCTATAGAATTCAGGCCGGCTCATTTGTTCAAACTAAGAAGATGATGCTCGTTCGATAAATCCGTTATATAATTTTCATTAATTAAAGGGAGCTTCGGCTCCCTGTTATGTTAAGAGTCAAGTAAAAAGTAAAATATTTGTAAAGTAATTTACTCAAGGCAGTCGATAGGTTGCCTTTTTAATTTATACTTATGGTTCTTTACTGATCTAAAGCTTTTTAATTAACCTGTTATAAACAGTCATTGCCTAGGCAACGCTGCAAGATGGAAATAAAAAATAAGAAAAGTATCGCCGTAATCTTTTTTTGAACCAACCTATATGGTGGTAAGGGAGCCGAAACGGTCAATACGTATTTGATAATTTTCAAGCTAAAGATTTCTTTCATTAAACTATGGAGCAGATGTAAGGTTCATTATTTCTCCAGACGTACATTATTCTGGTTAGTAATTTTTTACCTATTCTAATTATTGCCTCCTGTTTTTTCATTCTCATACTGAGAGTATTAAATGCAGCTGTAAGTGCTGGGTCTTTTCTTATTGCTATCCAGGAGCACTCAATCAGCATTGCTCTTAAAAACTGAAGCTGAAGTTTTGATATACCTAAGGTATATTCACTTTCTCCCGAACTACGGAGATCAGGTACTAGACCAACATAACTGCACAATTTATCTACACTACTGAATCGGTTTATATCCATCAATTCCGAATACAGTACAATAGCACAACTAAACCCTACCCCAGGTATAGTCATTAAGTTGTTCATTACTCTAAGTATTGCCTCATCCTGTCTTACAATAGTTTTTAACCTTTTGACCAGATCAGCTATCTGGTTTCTTAGAGACATTAGTTGTCCGAGCATTCGGCTTAATGTTTCATTGCTGTGTTCATTACCAAGATCAAGATTGCTTAAGTAGTTTAGGAATAATCCACTCCAATGGCTAATTTCATTTTGGGATAGCACCTTTATTCCAGAGAAATCCAAAAATGATTTTATCCTGTTCTTTACACGGGCTTGATCTTTAACCAATTGTTTTCTAAGCCTGCATAAGGATCTGAACCCCTGTTGTTCAAGGCTTGGAATATAATTTCCATGTACCAGGTTGCTGTATAGTGCTCTTGCAAGCCTGCGGGAATCAATAGTATCTGTCTTTCTTACAGTTTCTTTGAAGTTCACTGGTATATCTGCTGGATTTACCACAAGGTTTTTGATCCCCAGACTTTCTAGTTTTCTGTGTATCCAATAACCGCAAAATCCTGCTTCATAAGCAGTATAATACCCCCCACCAGGGTAATTACTCTGTAAATAACTACTCAGATCCTCGGGGGATGGGTTCATTGAGAATGTCTTTAACTCCAGCCCATTATTCAAGACTGTTAATCTCCAGTTACGCTTATGGACATCAATACCGATGTGGAATACTTGACCTCTAAAATCTAATTTTGTAGCTTTATTACTCATGAAAGTATCCTTGTCTGTTGTTTTTTGAAAACTAGTAGTAAATTTACTTTACAGCGAGGATACTTTCTTTTATCTATCCCTTAAAACATACCATCTTTTTATTTTTCTTTCAAACTTAAGTCAAGAATTCATCGGAAATATTTAACTTATTTTTTAGGTATTTTTATCGTGCAAAAGGTAATTATTCTAAAATTATGATTGAAATTTATAATCTCCATAAGAATTTCGGCAGTAAAAAAGTTCTGGATGGTGTAAACCTAAGAATTGATACCGGAGAAACCATAGTAATAATTGGAAGAAGCGGATCCGGAAAAAGCGTTTTGATAAAACATATCGTTGGACTGCTTAATCCTGATGACGGATACGTTAAAGTTGAAAATCAGCGAGTAGATGAGTTGGATGAAAAAGATTTATACAACTTAAGACGGAAGTTCGGGTTTCTATTTCAGGGCTCTGCGCTATTTGATTCGATGACGGTTGAGGAAAATGTTTCCCTTCCGCTAGTCGAATCTTCAAACGGATATTCAAAACAGCAAATACAAAAAATTGTCGCTGAAAAACTCGAACTTGTCGATTTGCCCGACATACAAAAACTAAAACCTTCCGAGCTTTCCGGCGGAATGAAAAAACGAGTTGGGCTTGCAAGAGCATTGGTTACAAATCCAAATTATATTCTTTATGATGAACCAACTACTGGACTTGATCCAATCATGTCTGATTCAATTGATAATTTGATTAAGGATCTCGGGACAAAATTAAATGTTACGTCTGTTGTCGTCACTCACGATATGTACAGTGTTAAGAATGTGGCTGATAAAGTAGCAATGATTCATGAAGGGAAAATGTACTTTGTCGGTAAACCTCAGGAGCTTCTCAACTCTAAAGATGCAGTAATCATCGATTTCATTAAAAGAACCGGAGTTTGATTAAAATGGCGGACAAAATTTCGATTGTTGAAGTCATCCAATTGATGCTGGCACCAGGATTAATGATTTCAGCTTGCGGTTTACTATTACTCGCAATGAACAATAAATACTCAATAGTAGTTAACCGAATTAGATTACTCAACGAGGAAAAAAGAAGATTTATTAGCAAAGTTTCCGGAAAAGATTTTAGTTACGAGGAAACAGTTCGCCTTGAAAGCATTTCACTTCAAATAAAAAAATTAGCATTTCGCTCCCGTCTCGTAAGAAATGCGGTTTTATCGTATACAATTGGTGTTGCACTTTTCGTAATAACTTCACTGCTCATTGGCTTTAAGTTTATTTTCGATTGGGAAAAATTCGGATCAATTATTACTCTGCTTTTTTTAATTGGTATGATATCTGTGCTTGCAGGTGTAATTTTTGCAGCTTATGAAACAATAAAAGGATATGAAATTATTCAGCTCGAAATAAAGGTCGACTAAAAACCAACACCCATAATCCACTCAAGGATTTTCTCAATGTCCTCTGAAGAAGAACTTTCATACAAGGAATATCTCGAACCCAAAATAATGCTTAATCTTTACTCTCAAGGTGCTTTTCCAATGGCTGATGAGAATAATGGGATAATTAATTGGTACTTGCCGGAAAAGCGAACTATCATTCCTTTAAACAATTTCAATTATCCCCGTTCATTGAAAAAAGTAATAAAAGAAGCGAACTTTGAATTTAGATTGGACTTTGATTTTCTAACCGTTGTTAAAAACTGTGCAAATAGAAATCCATCATGGATATCTGATGAATTAATTGAGGCTTATTTACGGCTTAATAAGCTTGGTTTCATTCATACAGTTGAAACCTGGCAAAAAGGAAAGCTTGTCGGCGGACTTTATGGAGTTACAATCAAAGGTGCATTTTTCGGTGAGTCTATGTTTTCAAAAGTTTCACAGGCATCTAAAGCTGCGTTAATCCATTTAATTGAGCACCTCAATGAGAAGAAGTTTGTTCTGCTTGATGTTCAGTATATGACCCCCCATCTAAAAATGTTTGGCGCTACTGAAATTAGCTTTGAAGAGTACAAGAAGTTGTTGGTTAAAACCCGCAAGAAGAATTGTGAGTTTTAGCTCTAAATGATTATTTGTTTTATTATCAAAAGAATATAAACACAAGAATCGAAATGGAAACAATTGCAATTACAATCCAACGTGCAATTAAGGGATATTTTAATTTAACCCAGCCCCAACCCTTTGCTGCTATTATCATTAATACAGCAAGTATTAGTGTCATTACTATTGCTTCGAGAAGAGTTAATCTATCTCCTAACATTGAAGCAAGACTTTCACCCCTAAAAATATTTTTGTAAATCAATTGTAAATGCAGCCAATACACAAGAAGCGATTCTCTGCTGACATCTAAAATAAAACCAACGTGTTTCGTTGACTTTTCAAGATAATACCAGCATGCGGCTAATAGAACAAGCACCGCTCCCAACCTTTGTAAAAAGAAAAATGGATTGGGTATTATTGCTTTTAAATCGGGAGAAAGTAAAAAGTTTAGAATGATTAAACAGCTTACAAAGGAAATTGCGCCAAGGATTAATAACTGCTTACTGAAATTTTTCTCGTCGTTATTTTCTCTGGCCCAAATATAAAACTTTGAAGCAAGAGCACCGGCAAAAATAAAATTGAACCACGGCAGTGCGGGGAATAAAGAACCGTTCATTTTATTTAGATAACTTGCCAATGGCAGCGGCAAGTAATTGTTAAAGTCAGTTTTCCATGCGATTGGACTAATAGTCATGACAATGATCAATGAAATAAAGATAAAAACATAAAACGGTTTATCTTTTTTGAAAATCATTCTTGCAAGAAGCAGAAAAAGCAACCCGGCAGCAATACATTGTAGAATATCTACTGTAAATAAGCTGTTAAGGACTTGTTGAGTAGGATTATTAATAATTTTCTTCAGGGAGAAGTATGGCATGTGAAGGGAGTAACCTGCAAGCAAAATTAGAAATATTCTTCCTGTTTTCTTCCAAAATACACGGCCAAATTTTCTCAGCTCATCAACACTTTTTTGAAGCGACAGAACAAAAACCAGCCCTGAGACAAATAAAAATGATGGGGCTACTAAGCCATTAATAAAATTCAAGTAGGAATACCCGCTTGTTTCTTTAATTGCTGGAATTAGCAAAGAATTAAATACATGAACTTCTATCATTATTAAGAGAACTAATCCTCTCAACAAATCAATGAAAAGAGCGCGTTTCTTCTGAGCCATATCTACAAGAAATTAATGTGGCAAATAATATTTATTGTATAAAGATAATTTACGTATTAGTTTTGAAAAGAAAATTTTCTGATGATGTATTTTTCAGCTTGGTTTTTAAGACCTTCAATTTACGGTCATCTTTTTCACAAAATGGAAATTTGATTCATAAAAAAACTGCGATACTAAAATGATAATTAACGAACATCCCTTCACACAAATTGATTGGCATACAATTGAAGCAAAAGAGTATGCCGGGGTAACAGGATCAGCTTTCTGGAAAACGATCTTTCTTGGAGATATTAGAATTCGGTTGGTAGAATATTCTTGGGGCTATCTTGCTGATCATTGGTGCGATAAAGGTCATATAATTTATTGTATTGATGGTGAAATGACAACCGAACTGAAAGATGGCCGTAAGATCACTCTGAGAAAAGGTATGTCCTACATTGTCGGCGATGATTCTGAAAGCCACAGAACTTTCACCGATAAAGGTGTACGATTATTTATTGTCGATTAATGAATTGAATGACCAAGTTTACAAAATCAACTTTTAATTTAGATGACAAAGACACAGTTTCTATCATCGATGAAATTCCACTTTGGTCTGCTCCTTTCGGACTAAAGCTGCTCGATACAATTAAGCTTCTGCCAAACATCACCGCTTTAGATATTGGTTTTGGATTGGGATTTCCTTTGCTCGAAGTTGCCCAGCGATTGGGAAACTCATCTAAAGTTTACGGGATTGATCCCTGGAAGGCAGCTGTCGAGAGAACTCAAATTAAAATTAAGGTTCTTGGCTTAACTAACATTGAATTGATCGAAGGAATTGCGGAGAATATCCCTCTGCCTGATAACTCAGTTGATTTAATCGTATCGAACAATGGAATCAATAATGTGCAAGATCTTGATAAAGTTATGCTTGAGTGTAATAGAATAGCCAAAAAATCTGCACAATTTGTAGCAACTGTAAATCTTGATAAAACAATGATAGAATTTTATGATGAACTTGAGGGCATTCTGCTTGAAGAAGGATTGAATGAGAATGTGGCAAAACTAAGGCGGCATATTTATTACAAACGACGCCCGCTTGTTGAAATGATAAATTATTTTGAAGATAACGGATTTAAAATAAAAAATATCATACATGATTCTTTCAAATACCGATACCTGGATGCAACGACAATGTTCAATCATTTTTTAATACGATTAGCTTTTCTAGCTAGTTGGCTTGACCTTGTGCCGACAGAAAAGGCCGATAAAATATTCAGTAAAGTTGAGACTCGATTAAACCTAAAAGCCAAAGAATCCGGCGAAATGGTGCTGACGATTCCGTTTGTTTTAATCGATGCAGAAAAATACTAATTGTTTTTTTTTTTCTGTTGTTGTAATAACGGATTAATACATAAAAAACACAAAACCAATATAATTTTTGTATTGAAAATGATTAATAAAAATCGTAATAAATATTGATGATTATCAACAAATACTCTAACATATTATGAAACTTATATTTATAATACTCACTTTTCTTTTTGTCAGTGTCTATTTTAATCTTCAAGCTCAAGAAGAAATAAAGGGTTCAAGCTATTGCTCTCAAAAAAAAATGAACTCTTCTTTAATGAAGATAGAAAATATCCTCTCAGGTCCCTTGTATTCCTTCGATGTTCTTGATTATAAATTAGATCTCGATCTTTACGGCTGTTTTATCAGCCCGTATCCGAAATCTTTCAATGGAAGTATTATAGTAACATTTAAAGTAGATTCGACTTTGAGCTCAATTTCACTTAATGCCGTAAACACATCACTTGTTATTGATTCGGTGAGACTATCCGGCTCATCATTCACGCATGCATCTAATATTCTTACAATTAATTTAGATAGAACTTATGCAATTGGTGATACCGTTCAGGTAAAAATTTATTATCGTCATAACAATGTTTCAGATAATGCTTTTTACGCTAGCAACGGGTTAGTTTTCACGGATTGTGAACCTGAAGGTGCAAGGAAATGGTTCCCATGCTGGGACAAACCTTCGGATAAAGCTACAGTTGAATTGAGAGCAAAAACTCCGGCGGTGGTAAAACTTGGTTCGAATGGAAGATTGGCAGACTCTTTAAAAATTGGAGATACAACTTATTATCATTGGATTAGCCGTGACCCTGTTGCTACTTACCTCGTGGTTATTTCTGCAAAAATTAACTATGGTTTGGATATTGTATACTGGCCAACTTTATCCAATCCTAATGATAGCATACCCATTAGATTTTATTATAATGCTGGCGAAAATATTACAGCAGCCAAGCAGAGAATAATACCAATGACGAACTATTTTTCACAGGTATTTGGCGAACATCCTTTTGAGAAAAACGGTTTTGCAACACTTAACAACCAATTTCCTTGGGGAGGGATGGAAAACCAATCTCTTACAAGTCTTTGCCCAAATTGCTGGGGCGAAAATTTAATGGCTCACGAATTTGCTCATCAATGGTTCGGTGATATGATTACTTGTGCAACATGGGCAGATATTTTTCTTAATGAGGGGTTTGCAACATTCTCTGAAGCACTTTGGTCCGAAAGTAAAGCCGGCTACTCTTCATATAAACAGGATATTATCGATGATGCTAATTATTATTTTAACAACAATCCTGGCTGGGCAATTTCTAATCCAAATTGGGCAATTTCAACACCACCAACCAACAGCCTGTTTAACACCGCAATAACTTATAGAAAAGGTTCATGTGTTTTGCACATGCTAAGATATGTTCTTGGTGATATTGAATTTTTTGATGGATTGAAATCCTACGCAACGGATCCCTCATTAAAATATAAAAGCGCTGTTATTTCCGATTTCAAGAACTCAATGTCAGCATCATCGGGGCATAATCTTGATTGGTTTTTCGATCAATGGATTTATCAACCGAATCATCCTATTTATCAGAACGGATATTATTTCTCTCAAATCGGAAGTTTGTGGGAAGTTGGATTTCAAGCAAAACAAACACAAACAAACACAGTGTTCTTCCAAATGCCGATTGAAATAAAAATTTCATTCACCACCGGCGCCGATACTTTAATCAAAGTAATGAATGATATGAACAACCAAATGTTTTATTTCACTTTTACAAGGCAGCCATCTTCGGTTCAGTTTGACCCCAACAATCAAATAGTTCTTAAATCAGCGACTTTACTGCCAATTGCGCCTGTCCCGGTTGAGTTATCATCACTTACGGCTTCTTCTGATGGGAATATTGTTGTCCTGAAATGGTCAACTGCTACCGAGTTAAATAATAAAGGATTCGATATTGAAAGAAAATATTCTGGCGATTTATACACAAACTCTTTTGGGGAGAGTGTCGGATTTGTGAATGGAATAGGAACATCAACTCATTTAAAAGAATATTCATTTGTTGATGCTATTCCAAAATACGGCAAATATATGTACAGGTTGAAGCAGATTGATTTTAATGGAAACGAAACTTATAGCGAAGAAATTTCTGTCGAAGCTGGATTGAAGCCGGAAAATTTTGTGCTTGAGCAGAACTATCCAAATCCATTTAATCCGACGACATTCATTAAATTCAGTTTGCCAAAAGCTAGTAAGATAAATTTGTCGGTATACAATTCACTCGGTGAACTTTTGATTACACTCGCATACGGTGAATATGAGGCTGGAGTTTATGAACGAGTATTTGAGGCCAGAAAACTTGCAAGCGGAATCTATGTGTACATTTTAAAAGCAGAAAATATTATGCTAAAACAGAAAATGGTCTTGATTAAATAAATTTAACCATCATATATGTTGTTACTGAAAAAAAATTCCAAATTAAGTTTGTTTTGAGGAATGGTATTTTCGAAGTATAATAATCGGAGGATTTAAGTTAGAGTGTAAGGTTTAAAAGTCGCTGGTAACAACTTGTAAAATGTGAATAAGTGTTTATATATTTCTTCGTATCTTGATTTATATAGTGCCGCAAATCTCGAACAACAAAAGCAAAAATGCTCCTCATTTTTTTAATTAGACTATGTTAACAAAATTTCTATATATTTTTTTATTGTCAAATTTATCAACAATTTTTATTCAAGCACAAGATTGGAAAACTTATCCTTACCATCAGGAAGGAAGCGATATCTATTTTCCTAAGGACGAAGGATGGCACCCCAACGCTTTGATGGAATGGTGGTATACAAACGCACATGCTACAGGTACCATAACTGGAAATAAATACAGTATAATGTTATCCTATTTTTATTATCCTAAATTTTTGTTTGAAGGAATTCGAATTTTTAACATTTTGAATGATACACGCAATCAATTTTATACACAAACTCTACTTTGTGATTACAGTAACCTTGCACTAGATCACTTAAATCTAAAAACAATCCCATCAAAAAGCGGCGAAGAAGGGTGGATTACACTTCAAGACAGCCTGGGAGGGTTAAAGCCTTTTGAGTACAAAATTTCTGCGGTATCTCAATTCGGCTCAATTAACATGGAGTATGATGCTGTTAAACGACCCTTAATGATTGCTGAAACAGGCTTTCTTTATCAAGGTACTTCAGGCTTTTCTTATTATTATTCTCAAACGATGTTAAAGTTAATGGGAACCCTGACACTTGATGGTATTACTGAACCGATTACCGGAATTGCATGGATAGACCATCAGTACGGTAATTTGAGATCTACTATTCAAGATAAATATGAATGGTTTTCCATTCAGCTTTCAAATAACATGGATATAAATATTTATTATATATTCAATACACAAAACGAATTGCCAAATGCATCAAATCATAAAACTTGCGGCATCTACATAAGTGATTCAGAAGACACTACTATTTCAAATTATGAACTTACCCGGCTCAAATATTCCTTTATGCCTGATAGCGTAACATGTTATGCTCAACAGTGGCATTTTGTCTGGGATAATATTGACCTGATTATCACAACTAACCAAAAATATGGAGAAGTGCTCTCACCTTTCAGATTCTTTGAAGGTAGTACAAATATCACCGGAACTGTTGACGGAGCACCTGTTACAGGCATTGGTTTTGCTGAACTTCTTCATCGTTATGAGAATCCAAAAATTGAATTTAATAAAGTCGCTGGTAATGGGACTTCTAACGGTTCAATTAATATCGCGTGGACTTTACTAAATCCAGATGAGGGGCGGCCTATCTATTACGATTTAGAATTAAGTACTGATAACGGAATAACTTTTAAACCAATAGTTCAAGGATTGACAAATACTTCATTTGACTGGGACAGTTCCGGATATGGAATTGAAAGCACAAGTTTGCTTAGGGTCATGGGTTATTCAATTGATAGCACTCTTAAAGGAAATAATATTATTGCAATCGGTACTGATAAAAAAGGGGCGGGTATACAATCTGATTTTCAATTAATGCAGAATTATCCAAATCCTTTTAACCTTTCAACATTTATAAAATTCAGCCTACCTAAATTTGGTAAAATAAACTTGTCAGTATACAATTCTTTAGGTGAACTGGTAAATGTTCTTGCAAACGGTGAATATGAATCTGGTGTTTATGAAAGTGCGTTTGATGCAGCCGATTTATCGAGTGGAATTTATTTTTGTGTTTTGCGTACAAATAATGTTGTGTTAAAACAAAAAATGGTTTTGACGAAGTAATTCTTCATTCATTTTTCTATGGTTTAGTTAAAGACCGGAATTCAATGTGTACTTCGAATTCCGGTTTTATTATACAAATTTCAATGATCATACTATCTCTCAGATAATTCTGTTACTGCCAGCAAATTTTTGAACTCATCTAGAATTGCTTTGCTCATTCTTTTTACTCGTATGTTATCATCTTTCCTA
>JBGSOQ010000102.1:0-8957 GCA_041739035.1 Ignavibacteriaceae bacterium
AATCTCCGTGTTACTTCGTGACTTCTCAGTGCATCTTCGTGTAAGAATAGAAGTTACACGGAGGGACACAGAGAAGAATCAGAGAACCACGAAGTTAAATCTTACGGCATCAGCTTTTTGCTTTCCTTCCACGGTAAAAACCACTCTGTAAATGGAAGCGCCATTGGAACAGCATTTATCCGCCCGCCAAAACCCATATATCGATAAACGAACATACTTAAATCCGAAACTGAAATTGCATTCAAAAGTTGTTCGTTGATTGACACACCGTATTTATTAGCAAGCTTTACTGTGTAATCTATAAAAAAATCACTTAACTTTTTATAAGCTAAATTCTTCCTAATATCTTCTTTCGCATCTTCAAAAAATAAAGTTGTATCCGTGACCTTTTCTCTTTTATCAATCAATTTAAAAATAGAGTAGCCTTCAGGCAGTTTGACCGGACCATAAATTTCGCCAATGCTCATCTGCGCAGCAATCTTTCCAATCTCGCCGTACATATTTGTAGGAAAGAATCCGAATTCACCACCATTATTTTTAGTCCGAGTACGCTTAGTGTGAAGTGAAGCAAGCTTACGAAAATCGGTTCCTTGCTCCAGTTCTCGCAAAACAGATTCAACTACTTCAAGGCTATCAGTAAGAATTTCAAGAATATTCACTTCTGTCATTGGGGAATTATTATCTTCATTTTTATTCCTGTAGAAATCGAAAACTTCTTCATCACTGACTTCCACTGAATCTAAAAGCATATTTTTTAAAATCTTCGCTAAATAATTATCCTTCCACATCGAGATTGAGCTTTTTACTTCCGGCAAGTTTTGAAGTCCTCTTCGGTAACCCTTGCGAGCTAACAATTCTTGCTCGATGAATGTTTTTACTCTTGAGTTCAGCTTAGCAGCTATCACTTTAGGTTTAACATCAGCTGAAAAAAATCCATCAAAAATGAATTCGCGTAAAAATTGTTTAACTGTGATGGGAGAATCATCCAACTTTATAAACTTCATATCCAACGTATCGGTACCGAGTTGACTTTCAATATTCAGTAAATCATTCACATCTAAAAACACATTTTCACTATCAGAAATTGAATTGATGATTTTTTTATTAAATAATCGCTCTGCTACTTTATCAGCAATGCCCCAAAACAAAACCCCGTCGATTTCAACTCTTTTGCTTCTAAAAATATTTTTATAGTACTCATCATAAATCTTATCAATTTTCCTTTGCTTAATTATTTCCTCAACATTCATCAGTGTTTGATCGCGCTTTTCAAATGCGGCCGGTTCTTTTTTTAAAAGATTGAAAATAAGCCAGCCCGAAGATGATTTTATCGGCACGGAGAAATCGCCTTCGTTAAGACTGTATAGCACATCCTCAGCAGATTCTCTAAGCTCACCAAACTTAACTTGAATTGCCGGCAGAGATGATTGAGTAATACTTTTAGCAGAATCAAAAGAAATCCCATCTTTCAAGAGTTGATATATTCTAATTGCAAAAAGTGAATCACTAAATTGCATCGGCTCAAGGTTAAGCTTAAAATAGATTCTTCTGAGCCCTTCGAGCTTTTCTTCATTCGTAATTTTTATCTTATCAGTAATTTCTATTTTATATAACGCATCCCTCACAAACATTTTTTCAATCGTATTGAATGTAATGCGCATGATATCAGAAGTATCAAATTTGAGATATTCTGCCTCTTTTGCCCAGAGTTTTTCAGCAATCAGAGAATAAAGCAGATCAGTTTTTTTTTGTTCAAGATCTTTTTTAGTTCCTGCAATTACCTGAGGAATCAGCTCAAACCTTTGCTGAAACTCATCGGAAGTTATTCCGGATGAACCTATTTTAACTAAAAGACTATCGCCGGAAGCTAAAATTCTTGCGGAGATTAGGATTACTAAAATGAAAAAATTGAAATGATAAAATTTCATTAATAGATGACTAACATGAGAAATATTTCAAGCCTCGAATAGTTTTAACGGAATTATTCTTGGAACGGTTCTTTGATAATTAATATATATCTCACCAAATTTTTCAACGAGACGTTTTTCCTCGAATATTGATCCAATGAAAAAGTACGCAATAAAAATAACAACTATTATTAAGTAATTAAGTCCCATTTTCGGTCGCATTAGTAGGAACATAATTGAAAAAAAATAGATTGGATGACGTGAGTATTTATACGGACCTTCAATTCTAAATTCTAATTTTTCATCTAGATCATTCACTTCATAAGTTTTAGCTTTATATCTTCTAATTTGTGACAAGCCAGCAAATTCACCCGAACTAAAATATCTAGAACTCCAAATAATCCCGATTAAACTCAGCAACTGTACGAAAAGAACAATCAAATCGTAAGGATTGGGTAAGTCATAAATTGTAATATCAATGCGAGGAAGAGAAAAATAAATAATAAAAAATGAAATCAACGAAACGACATTGTAACCAATCCGATAGTATGCAATGAGATTGCCGAATCTTTTTTTAAACGCTTTCTTAACTTTGTTTGAAGCAAGAATGGAATGTAAAATGCAGAAAGCAGATAAAAGTGCAATTGTTATTGCGACATCTGCAGTTAAACTCATGCTAATTGCTTGCGCAGCCGGGCAATTGGCAGTTTTAATTGTTCTCTATATTTTGCAACTGTTCTGCGGGCAATGTGAATTCCTTCTTCATTTAAAATTTCGGCAAGTCTGTCATCACTGAAAGGAGCCGATTTATCCTCGGATTCCATAAGTTCTTTTAGGCGCTCTTTAATGTGTTTGTTCGATACTTCTTCACCCGAATCGGTAATTAAACCTTCGCTGAAGAAATATTTTAATTCATGAATGCCCATTGGACTTTGAACATATTTTCCATTAACTACACGACTTATGGTTGAAATATCCATCTGAATTTCTTCGGCAATATCTTTGTAAATCATTGGTCTAAGGAACTTTGGACCGCCATCAAAAAACTCGTATTGCTTCTCAACTATAGCCTGCATAATGCGCATTAGGGTATCCCGTCTCTGCTGAATACAAGCAATAAACCACTTTGCAGACTCAAACTTTTCGCGTAAAAACTTGTACGTATTTTTGTCGCGTGAATTTCTCTTTCCTTTTTTATTCTGCTTGAACATCTCAAGATATGTTCTGCTGATTGTAACTGAAGGCAGGCTTTTATCATTCAAAGTTATCACAAAGTTGTCTTCAAGCTTTTCGATTATAAAATCCGGTGAGATTTGATTCATCTGAGCAGAATCAATATTTCCCTCGCCGGGCTTTGGGTTGAGCTTATGAATTAAGTTGAATGTTTCCTTCAAACTTTCATCAGTAAGATTCATTTTTTGCTTGATTATCTCAAATCGCCTTTTCGTAAAATCATCAAAGTAATTTACAAGCAGCTCATCGGCTAAATACTTATAGTATGGGTCAAAATCAGTATTACGAAGCTGAACTAATAAGCATTCTTGTAAATTCCGTGAAGCAACACCAATCGGATCGAATTTTTGAATTTTTTTCAAAAGCTTTTCGGCTTCATTGAAAGAAATATCAATATGCTCAAACATGCTTAACTCTTTAATAATATCATCTAATTCTCTCTTCAGATAACCGTCTTCATCAAGATTACCGATAATCTCTTCGCCAAGCCTGTAAACATCTTCATCAAGATTAAGCATTTGAAGCTGTTGCGTAAGATGTTCACTTAGAGATTCTCTTTGCTGTGCAATCGGATGAAATACTTCATCATCACTACTCCGGTTAACTCTATCGGCATCCCGGTCATAATCATTCATAAAATCTTCAAGTTCAAATTCCTCCTTATCATAATCAGAATACTCGTCCACAACTTCTTCTGCATTATCTTTTTCCTGCTCTTGAGATTCTGAATCCCCATCGCTGAGTTCTTCAAGAATAGGATTTATCTCAAGCTCGGTTTTAATTCTTTGTTCAAGAGCAAGGGTATTCAGCTGTAACAACTTTTGATACTGAATTTGCTGTGGTGACAGTTTCTGCTGCTGTGAGAGCTTTTGACTTAATGATAGCATTCTATTTTCCGATTATTTCCTTTAATGTTGAATACCAATTTTTATTATAACGTCTAACTAAAGCTTCTTTACAAAAATCAATGAGACTAATATTTTTTTTATTTCCATTTTCCAGTGCGGGAAAACACTCTGAGAATTTTTCAAATCTTAAAACATCTCCGCCAAACTTTGATACTCTGATGGGAAACAGGTGACAGGATATCGGTTTCCTAAATTTTGTATCACCTTCAATAAAAGCTTTTTCTAAAGAACACTTTGCAACTTCATTTTCATAAAAAGCAAAAACGCATTCTTTATTGTTGATGCTGCTCACCATTAATTCACCATTTTTCTTTTCAAAAAAACCATCTTTTTCAAGTTTATTAAGATGACTTTCCGATAAATATTTTTTGGCGGCAGTTATTGAATCATGAATCTGACTAATCTCATCATCTGCAAGAGGAGCGCCATATTCACTTTCTAAAGTACAGCAAGCACCTTTGCATTTGACTAAATCACAAGCAAATTTCGTGTCAATTAATTCTGGCCTTAAAATTACGTTTTTTACAACAATATTTGAATTATTGAACATTGGAATAGTTTTTGTTGAAAAATAACAAAATCAACCCCAAATCAAAAGAATTCAGTCTTTTTCTTGTTAAAAATGCTAAAAAATCCCTTCGAAATACTATCTCCATCTGCCGTGTTTTTCTTTCATAATTGGCGGAAGTTTAACAAATTTACCTGCGTAAAATTCGGTTTTTTCAATTTTAGGTGAATTTAACATAAATGAAACAATTATCTTCCTCTAGAAAACCAGCTATTATAAATAAAGGTTTGATAATAAAATGAAAAGGATAGTTGTTGTTGCTTTAGGAGGTAATGCGCTTCTTCGTGGAAGTGAAGCCGGAACAATTCAGCAGCAAGAAAAAAATACCTACGATACATGCATAAATCTTATCAAGCTAATTAACAAAGATTATGGCTTAGTAATCACACATGGTAACGGTCCGCAAATCGGAAATATTCTTTTAAGAAATGAAGCCGGTTATGAGTCCTACAAAATTCCTAAAATGCCAATAGATATATGTGTGGCTGATTCCCAGGGCGGAATTGGTTACATGATTGAACGGCAGATGAAAAATATTTTGAGGGAAAGAAAAATTAGAAAAAACGTTATCACAATTGTAACGGAAGTCCTTGTTGATATTAATGATCCCGCATTTAAAGAACCGACAAAACCTGTCGGCAAATTTTATCTGAAAGAAGAAGCTGAACTTTTAGCGAGAGCCAATAACTGGATATTCAAAGAAGATCCCAGAAAACGAGGTTGGAGAAGAATTGTAGCATCACCGCAACCTTTAGATATTTTAAATAAAAAAATTATCAAAGATCTAGTCAGCAAAGGAAATATAGTGATTGCTGCCGGCGGTGGCGGTGTTCCGGTTTACTTAGATCAAAATAAAAACCTGCAGGGAATTGAAGCAGTGATTGACAAAGATTCAGCATCATCACTTTTAGCCACTGAAATAGGGGCTGAATCCTTCTACATTCTTACGGATGTTCAGAAAGTTTATATAAACTTTCAGAAGCCAAATCAGCAGGCATTGGATACATTGACTATTGTTGATGCAAAGAAATATTTTGATGACGGACAGTTTTCTGCCGGAAGCATGGGTCCCAAAATAATGGCTGCGATAAGTTTTTTAAGCAATGGCGGAAAGGAAAGTATAATTACCGAAGCATCTGAATTAAATAATCCTAAATGCGGTACTGTAATTACAAAATAAAATCAATAGCACACTGATGCAACAGATTTTCAATGATTCAATCTGCGTTTATCTGTTCAATCAGCGTCATCTGTGTGCCATTGACTATTAAACGAATATTTTAGAAAAAAATTTTAAATTAAACCGGAGAAACACAAATGGCAATTAACATGAATGGCAAAGATTTAATTTCAATTCACGATCTTACTTTGGAGGAAGTAAATCAAATTTTTGAAGTGAGTAAAACTCTCAAACAAAAACAATTGACCGATGAACCTCATCGAGTTCTTGAAGGCAAAACCTTAGGAATGATTTTTACAAAACCTTCTACAAGAACGAGGATTTCCTTTGAAACAGGAATTTATCACCTCGGTGGAATAGGAATGTACTTTGGGCCTAATGATCTTCAGCTAGGAAAAAGTGAATCAATTGCCGATACCGCCAAAGTCTTATCCCGATATTTAGACGGAATTATGATTCGCACTTTCGCACATCAGGATGTAGTTGATTTGGCTAATGGTGCATCAATCCCAGTAATTAACGGACTAACCGATCTTCTGCATCCGTGCCAGGTTTTAGCCGATCTTTTTACAATCCTTGAGAAAAAGGGGAAACTCAAAGGTTTGAAATTAGCATATATTGGTGACGGCAATAACATGGCTCACAGTCTTCTTAACGGATGTTCAAAAGTTGGAATGCACATTTCGATTGCTTCTCCATCGGGTTATAAACCAAATGCGGAGATTGTGAACGATGCTAAGAAAAATGCTAAGTACATGGGAAGTAAAGTTGAAATTTTAGATGACCCGGTTCAAGCTGTTAAAAATGCTGATATAGTTTACACTGATGTTTGGGCAAGTATGGGACAAGAATCCGAAGCAGCCGAGAGAAGAAAGAAATTCATGAAATATCAGGTAAATCCCAAGTTAGTGAAGAATGCAAAGGATGATTATCTCTTCATGCATTGCCTGCCTGCTCATAGAGGAGATGAGGTTGTTAACGAAGTTGCTGATTCACCCAACTCAGTAATTTTTGATGAAGCAGAGAATCGTCTGCATGTTCAAAAAGCCATTATGGCGTTGGTGATGTGATTCATACATGAGGATTTGGGTTTTATGGGTTTCGTTACTTCTAAAATTCTGAAGTCTTTTATGTCTTTAAAGATTTGATAAGCTAATAAGGTCAAGTTCCAAATGAATGGGTTGTTACTAAGGTTTGAAAAAATACAAACAAGGTTTTGTATTATTTTCATCCATTAGGAATAAAGCATTTAATAATATTTTAAGTTCATGAGATTATGATAGAAATGACATGATCATGAGATTAAACCTTAGTAACTTTAACAGTCCCCGAATTGTTCAACCTTATTAAATAATTCTCAGATATTAAATTATCCTATTAATCACGATGAATCTATCAAATAAAACAATTCTCATCACAGGTGCATCAAGCGGTATTGGTTATGAGCTTGCAAAGCAAATTGCTGGTGAAGGTAGCAACTTGATTTTACTTGCAAGACGAAAAGAAGTACTCGATTCTCTGGCACAAAAAATCAAAACAGATAGAAACAGCATCCTTGCTTACCAATGTGATATTAGAAATAAAAGCGAAGTAAAGGATGTACTCGACGATATCAGAAAAAAAACAGATCCCATAGATATTGCAATTCTAAATTCCGGTGTTGGTCTCAAATCATCCGTGGAAGATTTTAAATCAGAAAATGCAGATGAAACTTTTCAAGTGAATGTCCTTGGCATGATTTATTGCATCGAGGAACTGCTCAAAGATTTTCTCCCAAGAAAAAGCGGAATGATCGTTGGAGTTTCCAGCATCGCTGAATCAAGAGGATTTCCTACAAATGGATTTTATTGTGCTAGCAAAGCTGCCGCCTCAACTTTGCTTGAAAGCATTAGAGTAGAACTAAAACGACATAATGTTAAAGTCATTACTGTTCGTCCAGGATTTGTGACTACTGCAATGACATCAAAAAATAAATTTAAAATGCCTTTTTTAATGGATGCTGCAAAAGCTGCCGGTATAATCATCGCAGGAATAAAAAAAGAGAAGAAAATAATTCAGTTTCCAATCGGTACGGTTATTGGAGGGAAACTACTAAGAATATTGCCCAATTCTGTTTTTGATTTTATATTTTCAAACAACTTAAATTATGACAAATAAAATGAAAGGAATTCAGTTATGAAAATTTTCTTTCTATCTAAAAAAAGGTTGGTTTCAAACTTTCTCTCTATTGTCCTCGTTCTTAATCTTAATCTCTTAGCCGGCTGCTCCGTTTCGAGTCAGTATATTTCAGAAGGTTTAGAGCTGTACGATTCCACATATTACAAAGAAGCCGAGCAAAAATTTCTCGAGGCAGTTGCCGAAGATTCATCATCATCCGAAGCGTATTTTCACCTTGGCAGAACAAGAAGCAAGCTTCAGTCATATCGCTCAGCTGTTGGAGATTTTACAAAAGCAATAGAGCTTAATCCGGAAAACTCTGAAGCATATCTCAACCGGGCAATTATCTACATAGAAATTGAAGAAAAACAAAAAGCCTTGGAAGATTTAAATTCTTCTATTGAATTGAATGATCAAAGTTACGCTGCATTTTTTAATAGGGCTTATCTGAGAGCTGAAATGGGTGACTACGAGGGTGCTCTTCAAGATTATGATGAAGCCATAAAATTAAACCCAGATGATCCAAAAGCTTATGTGAATAGAGGGAACGTTAGAGGCATGCTGAAAGATCATCAAGGGGCAATTGAGGATTTTAGTAAATCCTTAGAGTTTGATTCCACGAATGTTGAAGCTTATTTGAACAGAGCTAACGACCGCGTACTTGCTGAAGATTATGAAGGAGCCATCGCAGATCTTACATTTGTGATAGATCAAGACCCTAAGAACGCTGATGCAATTATTCGCAGAGGTGATTTATACTATCAATTAGAAAAATATGATGATGCTGTTGAAGATATATCTAGAACTTTGAAAGTAAATCCAAAAAATACTGATGCCTTGATGCTCAGAGGTGACATTAGAGCAAAGCAGAAAAAAAATAAAGAAGCCATTAACGATTACTCTCAAGTAATTAAGCTTGATAAAAAGTTCAGTGATGCATACTTCAAACGAGGCACACTATTTAGTGAAACAAAAAAATATAATGATGCAATTAAAGATTTTTC
>JBGSOQ010000132.1:0-2532 GCA_041739035.1 Ignavibacteriaceae bacterium
CCTGGTTCTGGTGGCGAAGTGGGAGATACTCTTGTTGCACATCCAAAGGTTAGGTTTATTGCTTTTACCGGCTCGATGGAAGTCGGAATTCACATCAACGAGTTAGCCGCTAAAGTTCAGCCTGGCCAGATTTGGCTTAAAAGAGTTGTTTGCGAAATGGGTGGAAAGGATAGCATCATAGTTGACAAAGAAACTAATATTGATGCGGCTGTTAGCGGAGTTGTTGCTTCTGCATTCGGATTTCAAGGCCAGAAATGTTCCGCATGTTCACGCGCAATTGTGGATGCGGCAATTTACGATAAATTCGTTGCAAAGCTTCAAGATGAAGTTGATAAAATTCAGATTGGTCCTGCAGAAGCCAACTTTAGAATGGGCCCGGTTGTGAGTGCCGGTGCTGAAAGAACCATCTTATCTTATATTGAAATTGGCAAAAATGAAGGCAGATTGCTAAATGGAGGAATGAAGGCTGCAGGCAATGGTTATTATATTCAACCAACTGTAATTGCTGATGTTTCACCTACTTCAAGAATCTCCCAAGAGGAGATTTTCGGTCCTGTTCTTGCGGTTATTAAATCACCCAACTTTGAGGAAAGTCTTAAGATAGCTAATAATACAAAGTACGGATTAACCGGTGCAGTTTATACTAAGAATCGTAAAAAGATTGAACGGGCTAAAAAGGAATTACTGATTGGTAATCTATATTTCAATCGTAAATGTACAGGAGCATTGGTTGGCGGTCATCCTTTTGGAGGATTTAACATGTCAGGTACTGATTCCAAAGCCGGGGGAAGAGATTATCTGCTTCTCTTCTTGCAAGCTAAGTTGATGAGTGAAAAATTAAAGTAAAAAAACTAGCCAGCTTCTAGTTAAATTTTAACAATTTTTTTTTACTAAAGTCCAGTTACTGTCTAATATTTCGCTTAAGGGTTTGTTGCATAAGTGTTCTTATTGGCTCACTAGACACGCTCTTTAGAGCGTGTTAAAAAAGAACACAAAACAAACGGACTTTAGTCCAAATGTTATTAGTCTGATGGGCTAAAGCCCTGAGATTTTTCGAGATATTTTATCTCCGGCATACCCGTCTCACCTCGGTGAGCCGAGGTGGAAATGCCGGAGTTAATTAAGTTTTACAACACTCTCTTAAGCTGGGGTTAGTAGATCATTTGGAGGAAGGGCTTTAGCCACAGCTTACATAGATTTAGTTATTTATTTAAAGTCTATTTTTAAAAGGTTGTCTATGAAGATTCATGAATATCAAGGTAAAGAAATTCTAAAAAAATTTAATGTACCGGTTCCAAAAGGAAAAGTTGCTTTTACGGTTGATGAAGCCGTAAATGCGGCAAATGAGATCGGTGGCAATGTTTGGGTTGTTAAGGCACAAATTCATGCCGGAGGAAGAGGTAAAGGCGGTGGTGTTAAAGTTGCTAAAAGTCTGGATGAAGTAAGAGAGTATGCTCAAAATATCCTCGGGATGAATTTAATTACGCATCAAACCGGCCCTGAAGGAAGAACAGTTAAACGATTATTGATTGAGCAAGGGATAAATATTCTTAGAGAACTTTATGTCGGAATCACATTGGATCGTGCACTTTCAAAAAATGTAGTAATGGTTTCGACGGAAGGCGGAATGGAGATTGAAAAAGTTGCGGCAGAAACGCCGGAGAAAATTATAAAAGAAACTGTCGAACCCGAATTGGGTTTACAGCAATACCAAGCCAGGAAATTAGCTTACTCTCTCGGATTGTCGGGCGATCAACTGAAAAATTGTGTGAAGTTTTTAATCGCACTTTATGATGCTTACGAAAAAACTGACGCATCACTTGCAGAAATAAATCCGCTTGTGGTAACTAAAGAGGGAGAAGTTCTGGCATTAGATGCAAAGATGAATTTTGATGACAATGCTTTGGGCAAGCATCCTGATATTTTTGCATTCCGCGATCTTGATGAGGAAGATTCACTAGAAGTTGAGGCATCAAAATATAATTTGAATTACATTAAGCTTGATGGAAACGTAGGCTGTATGGTAAATGGTGCGGGTCTGGCAATGGCAACAATGGATATCATCAAACTAGCGGGCGGAATGCCGGCAAATTTTCTGGATGTTGGAGGCGGTGCAAACAAAACTACAGTTTCTAACGGATTCAAAATAATACTTTCCGATCCAAATGTTAAAGCGATTCTGATAAATATTTTTGGCGGAATTGTGCGATGCGATCGTGTGGCAGAGGGTGTGATTGATGCCGCAAAAGAAATGCAGGTTCATGTTCCGATTGTTGTTCGCTTGGAAGGTACAAATGCCCTTGAAGCTGGTGTGCTGCTCAATCAGTCAGGATTGAATTTCGAGGTTGCATCCAGTTTGAAAGATGCAGCAGAAAAAGTTACCTCAATCCTAAGTAACTAAGGAATGAGCCGGCTTATCCTTCCAATATTCTTAAAATTTAAGCCGGGTTTAGTGATTAAGCTCGGCACATATTTTGTTTTCCTTCATTTTGATACATATAAAAAGTTGTTATTTTAAATCACAGAAAATTT
>JBGSOQ010000180.1:0-1661 GCA_041739035.1 Ignavibacteriaceae bacterium
AAATTTTATTGACTCTTCATCACTTCGCCAGCAGAGAAGCACTTCCTCGCCATCGATAATTGAGGGAAAATCAACCAAGCCAATTATAAAATTCCAATCCTTATAAAAGCAGCCAATCTCTTCCAATTCTTTAATGAATCCATCAACATTTTCGGCCATTTTTTTAATAAATGGATCGTTTTCGATTTTACCGTCAACATCTTCAGCATATAACCGCATTTCTTTTGTTGTACTTATAATATCTCCAACTATTTGCTTAACTAAAGGTAAAGTCCGGATAGCTTCTGATGGTGTAAAATATTTTGTTTCTGTAATCATTTTTTAACTTCAGCTTTAATACTGTAACCCAACAACAGCCCAAAAAGTTTCTGATTTTTAGCAAATAAATTTCTGTGCGAAAATACTGTGAAAATTCTCTTAAATCAAAACCTAAAAAGCGAATCCATTCCCGCTTAAAATCCTCTAACTGAAACGATTTTTAAGTTAATTCTGTTTTAGAAGAAAATATTTTATAGTAAGGAAATATCTTGAGCAAATTATTAGTGAATAAAATACAATCTGTTGGTTTGATTTATCGACAATATTATGATCTTACTAAAAAAGAAATTGAGACGGCTGATCTGAGCAAATTAACAGATGAGGAAAAGAAACGATATGAAGATAAAAAGCTAAATCTTCATCGGATGACAAGAATTGAAAAGCATTATTCCGTTTCAGAAGAACTAAAGAATTTAATCCTCCGGGTTGATAAACCGCAAACATTGATGATTATTTCAGAGACTTGGTGTGGAGATTCGGCTCAAAACATTCCATACATTGCAAAAATGACCGAGTTGAATCCAAAGTTTGATCTTACGATTATATTGAGAGATGTTAATCCAGATATAATGGATTTATACTTAACAAATGGAACCAGAAGCATTCCTATTTTAGTAACTTTTGATGAAAATGGAGAAGAGCTTTTTAGATGGGGACCTCGTCCACAAGAAGCTAAAGATCTATTTGCAGATCTTAAAGCCCAGGGATTTGAAAAATCTTACATTCTCGAAAAACTTCATCTATGGTATGGAAGAAACAGGGGTAAGAATCTAGAATCTGAATTTATAGCGGCATTAGAGCTGTCTGTGATAAATACATAATAATCTAAGTTTCATTATCCTCCAAAACCTTTTTTTCCTTAACTTTGGCAAAAGTTTTTGTAAAAATTATTGTCAATTGTAGAATCATCCATATTGCTATTTGTAATTGGTTCTGCTGCCGGATTTCTTAATGTATTCGCCGGCGGCGGTTCTTCTCTTACTTTACCGGCATTGATTTTTCTCGGTCTTGATGCTTCTGTTGCAAATGGCACAAATCGAGTTGCGATTCTAATTCAGAATATCTCTGCAATTCATTCCTTCAAAAAAGAAAATTACTACGACTCAAGGCTAAGCTTAAAGTTAGCGCTTTTAACTTTGCCCGGCGCAATTGTCGGCGCTGTTGCCGCAGTTAAAATAAGCGATAAAACATTTGAGACTATCCTTGGAATCGTGATGATTGGAGTTACAATATCTCTCCTAATTCCAATGCCCAAACAAGATAATGCTAGCAGCAATGCCAAACTGAAAACAATCCCGATGTACATATCAATGTTTGTAATTGGCTTTTACGGAGCGTTCATC
>JBGSOQ010000228.1:0-12760 GCA_041739035.1 Ignavibacteriaceae bacterium
TCCAGATTTAAGACTGAACATCCAACCATGCGCAGGACAAATAACAAATTCACCTTCTACAAAACCATCATATATCAAAGCTGAATGCTTGTGAGGACAAATATTATTAAGGGCATAAACTTGGTTGTTAACCAGAAAAACCGCAATCTCGATATTGCTAACTATAAATCTTTTACCTCTGTTCTCAATTAAATCATTTATTGAACAAATTTTTTGAAATCCTTCCGGAGGATCGGTATTAGAACTCATTAAATTTTTCTTTCACTCTAAATCCCGAATCAGTTTTTTCAACCATTGCAAAGGCATACATTGGATCATGCTCAAAAAATAATTTCCAATTTTCCTCTACAGCTTTTGGAAGAATCTGCTTTTTTTCTTCAACCGTAACAAGAGGCTGAAGGTCATACCCCATGACGTACGGTAATGGAATGTGAGATGATGTCGGAAAAAGATCGGCACAGAATAAAATAGTATTTGATGTATCAGAAATCTTTACAAGCTGCATTCCGAAGGTGTGACCGTTCACTTCAATAAGTTCTATTCCATCATCGAAAAATTTATCCTTTGTAAAAAGCAAAACGCCATTTTCAAATAGTGGAAGAAAATTATCTTTTATATAGCTTCCTTTATCTCTTTCTGATGGATTCATTGCCCAATCGAAATTCTTCTCTGAAACATGATACTTAGCATTCTTGAATGCAGGAATAATCTTCCCATCCATCAATTCAGTTGAACAACCTGTGTGATCAAAATGAAGATGTGTTAATAAAACATCTGTGATATCTTTGGGCTTTATTGATAATTTGGAAAGCGTGCTTTGTAAGGAGAATTCATCTTGTTCAATTCTATAAATTTCATTTGATTTCTTCGACCATTTATTGCCCATTCCAGTATCGATTAAAATTTTTTTATCATCAGAAACTAAAAGAAGGTTTCTTGTTGCAAGCTTAACTCGGTTAGATTCATCGGCGGGATTTGTCTTCTCCCACAATGGTTTCGGAATAATCCCAAACATTGCGCCGCCATCTAGGTAAAAGTAACCAGATTCAATTATATGTATTTGATACTTGCCAATGTTAAATTTAATCATTCCACTTCATGAAAATAATTAGTATTTGTATTAATAAATTGATATTTAAACTAAATAAAAAACCCCGATTGCTCGGGGCTTTGCACTCAATTTTATTTTGAAGTTACCTTCCCATACCGTCAAGATATTCTTTACGTTTGAGCAAAGTATCTTTATCTTCTACATGCTTTGGATCTGGAATACAGCAATCAACCGGACAAACCGCAGCACATTGAGGTTCATCGTGGAAACCAACACATTCTGTACATTTATCGGGAACTATATAAAAGAAATCATTTGAAAAGAATCCAGTTGCACCGCTGGGAGCATCATTATCTGCCCCATAAGTTGTTCCGGCTAATTCCCATTGAGCTCCGCCTTCATAAATTGCTGTATTGGGGCATTCTGGCTCACAAGCACCACAATTGATGCATTCTTCAGTTATCATTATTGCCATTTCAATTCACTCCTTAGAACTATTGAAGAGAAGTTATTTTAATAATAGTATTTAATTTCATAGCAATTTTACGAAAACCCCCAAACAACTTCAATGAAAAACGAATTAAATTTTTGTTGATTACCAGCTGCCGCTTGAGCCGCCGCCTCCAAATGAACCGCCTCCACCACTAAAACCACCGCTGCTTCCTCCACCAAATCCTCCGCTTCCCCAACCTCCGCCGCCCCCATGAAAAATATATCCCCCCGATCCGCCTAATTTTCTAGATTTAGGCAGAATTGATAGGACTATGAAGATGATGAGAAGTAAAATTATAATTTCTAAAGCATTTAATCCTCGAGAATTTTCCTTAAAGTCCGATTTGTACTCACCGCCAATTGCGGCGATAATTGCATCAATTCCGGAATTAATACCGGCATAGTATTCATTTTTTCGGAAATATGGAGCAATTTCATTCCTGATAATTGAGCTTGACAATGCATCGGGAAGAACACCCTCTAATCCGTAACCGACTTCAATTCTCATTTTTCTATCGTTCTTTACAGCGAGAAACAATATTCCATTCGATTTTTCCTTAGTGCCGATCTTGTTTTTTTCTGCAACTTCAAAAGAATAAGATTCGAGAGGATAACCTTCGAGGGACGGAATCATGAGAGCAACTAACTGATTGGTAGTTGAGTCCTCGTAAGTTTTAAGCCGAAAATTTAACTGTTGCAACTCCTGTGGTGAAAGTGTATTTGTCAGGTCATTTGCCCAGTTCTTAAACTGGGGGATTTCAGGTTGAGCAAATGATGACGAATAAAAAATCAGAAGTAAGAACAGATAAAACATTTTTCTTAAAACTCAACTTTGGGTGGAGTTTCTGCTCCTACTGTAGACTTAAAGTAGGATTTTTCATTAAAACCAAAAATGCTCGCAAAAAATGCTGCTGGAAATCGTTTAATTGTGGTATTATAGTTTTGAACTACTAAATTGAATTTTCTTCTTTCAACAGAAATCCTATTTTCAGTTCCTTCGAGTTGAGCCTGCAGCTGAAGGAAATTCTCATTCGCCTTTAAGTTGGGATAATTTTCGACTGTAACAAGCAGTCGGGAAAGCGCTCCGCTCAAATTGCCCTGTAATTGCTCAAACTTCTGAAATGCCTGCGGGTCATTTAAAACTTCCTTAGTAATATTGAACTGGCTAACCTTTGCTCTTGCTTCGGTAACATCCGTTAAAACACCTCTTTCAAAATCTGCATATCCTTTTACCGTATTAACAAGATTAGGAATAAGATCCGCTCTTCTCTGATACTGATTTTCGACCTGGCTCCAACTTTGGTTAACTTCCTCATTAATCGTAATAAGATTATTATAAGTTTTAACTCCCCAGGAAATCAGCATCACAAAAAAAAGAATTACTATTCCTGCGATGGATAAACCGATAATTGTACCTTTTTTCATTTTTCCTCCAAGATTAGTATCAACTTATTACTTTTTATCTTAAAAAATCAGATAATTACATAATCAAATTTTTCAATTGATTACAATTTACTTCGTTTTCATTTTAATTTCCAAGCTTAAAAACCCCAATAATTAAGGTTTTGGGCCTTCATAATTTTTCTGTAGGTAATTTAGCATCCAGTTAGTCATTTCAGAATTATGTTCAACAGCAAATTTTTCGGCATTTTGTAAATTGCCGTTATAAAAACGAAATGCAAGAAATTCAGCTACAATTATACCATCAAATATCCTTTCTGCCATTAAAGCATTGATGGAAATAGAAGTCCAAAGAGCAACCCAGCATATTGATAAAATTCCACTTACATAATTCCCGGTATAAAATTGCCCTGCACCTGGCAAAAAGTAAGATAATATTTTTGAAGTAGTTACTGATAATTGTGCTTCATGAACATTCTCGCACAATTGACTTAGTCGTTTACTCTCAGTTAATTTGGCAAATTCCTCTGAGGCTTTTTGCCAATCAGTGTCAAAGATGTAAGCCCAACCTTTCCAATAAATTATTTGCTTTTTCTTGTCAATAAAACGACTATCTGCATCCAAATCATTCAATAAGTCACATGCTCTATAATTTGTTTTACGAAGCATATTGATTTTGATAATCTCAATTTTAATATCAAAAATAGAATCGATATTCGAAGTATTTAATTCAGCCAAAGAAAAATAAGTAATGGCTTCGTTAAACTTTCCGCCTTGTTTGTAGCATTGGGCGATTAATTTATTCGCTTCAAATGAAAATTGCTTCAGCGAATCAAAGAACTGCAAGCGCTTAAATTCAGTGATCGCATCAAAATATTTTTCATCTGTATAAAGTTTGTAAGCAAATTCATATTGCCGATCTAAAATAGTTTGAGACAGCAAATAATTTTGCGTAAGAATAAAGAAGATGATTATTGAACTTTTACTTGCAAAAATCATATTGGGGGATAAAATAGTTTTTTGATTTGAGGAAAGAATCGATGCTCAGATTGAATTCATATTTTATTTGTGCATTAAAAATCTGCGCAGATGCATAAGAACCATAAATGTTTCCGGCATAAAACATAACAGCCAACCCTGAGAACAGCCCTCCCCTAAAATTATGGTTAGCTTTTAAATTATCATAAGCCAGAAAAGAAAACAGACCAGTAGTGACAAATGCTAAAATACCATCGCTAATTTCGCCCGTATAAAATTTGCCGGCACCTGGAATAATGGCCGATAAGATTGAAGCGACCAACGGATTTTTGCTTGGAGGATTTACCTTCATTTGATATAAAGTCCTTATTTCTTCTTGTTCAGAGAAATCAAATTGTTTTGCAAAATCTTTAAACGGTGGGATTTTTTCATTATCCTTTAAATATGTTATGCAAAGAAGCTTTACTTCAGGAATTTTATTTTGTGAAATAGAATTATCATCAAGAGGGAATTCTTTTCTTAAACCAGAATAATTCCCTTTAAGAAAATAATTTTTCATTATCTCAAGTCTTGATGACTGATAATACGGAGAATTTTGTTCTATCTGTTCGAATAATTTTGTTGCTTCTTCATAATGCCCAATTGTGGCTAGGCTAAGAGCAATTTTAAAAATAATTGTTTCATTTCTGTTTGTTTCATCGAGCCGCATATATTCACTTGCTGCGCGCAGATAGTCTGCCTCACAAAAAAGATAATCAGCAAAACGGAGTATATTTTCGCTTTGATGAAGAGTATTATAAGTTGAATCAACATTTTGAGCTTCATTAAATGTTGAAATCATCAGAATTATTAATAGGATTTTAATCATTCATTTTTGATGAATGTGGTTGGCGGTAAATAATGAATTTTATTTTCGTCCAAAGTGTAAAAAAAAACAGGATCATAATAATGCGAGACTCCGAAACGCGGATATTTGTTCATTCTGTTAAATACATTCAGGTCACGAGTAAAACGGTCGAAGAACATTAAAACACCCTGCGGAAGATTCGTTTCGTTCACGGCTTCAATCAAAAAATTGGAACATGATGGACTGAAAGGACAATTATCTCCATCAACATCTGAAATGAAAAACCAATACTCTGCAGCAAATGATTTTAAGACTGTACCGGTAAAATTATTTCCGTAAAGTATAAAATCTCTTTCTATCTTCTGGCTTTTTTTAGGATACGACACATCGGCTTTTTCCCATTTTATCCAGTCAGTTTGAGCAAATAAACTACTGAAATAAAATAAAAATACAAGAGCTAGTATCTTATTAATCGGCTTAAACATTTTTATGCATCAAGTAACGCACGGGCAATAACAATGTTCTGTATTTCCGAAGTTCCTTCATAAATTTCTGTAATCTTTGCATCGCGCAAATATCTTTCGACTAAATACTCTCGTACATAACCATAACCGCCATGAATCTGAATTGCTTCAAGTGCACATTCAACTGAGATTTTGGAGGCGTATAGCTTTGCCATCGCAGCTTCTTTATAGTACTTTTTCTCTGAATCTTTTAAAGCCGCGGCTTTCAGAGTTAACAATTTAGCGGCGTCAATTTTAACCGCCATGTCAGAAAGTTTAAACTGCACAGCTTGGAAATTTGAGATGTTTGATCCAAAAGCTTTTCTTTCTTTTGAATATTTAAGTGCTGCTTCGAAAGAAGCTTCAGCAATTCCAATTGCCTGAGCTGCAATCCCAATTCTTCCTCCATTAAGTGTGTTCATTGCGAAGTTAAAACCTTTACCTTCTTCCCAAACCATATTTTTTGCTGATACTCTGCAATTTTCAAAAGTAAGTGAACACGTATCTGAACTTCTGATTCCAAGCTTATCCTCTTTTTTCCCATGATCAAATCCCTTAGTGCCTTTTTCAACTATAAAAGTAGAAATACCATGATGGGCTTTTTCCTTATCGGTAGTGGCCATGACCAAATAATAATCTGCTGAAATCCCGTTAGTTATCCAATTCTTCATTCCATTGAGTATGAAATAATCCCCATCCTTGTCGGCAGTGGTTTTTTGTTTTGTCGCATCACTTCCAGCTTCAGGTTCGGACAAGGCAAACGCCCCAAGCTTTTCACCTTTCGCGAGCTGAATTAAATAATTTTTTTTAATATAATCGGAACCAAATTTTTCTAATCCATAGCAAACAAGCGAATTATTAACGGACATAATGACGCCCACACTAGCGTCTACTTTTGAAATTTCAATCATCGCCAGAACATAGCTAATTGTATCGAGGCCTGCACCACCAAATTCAGGCGGAACCATCATTCCAAGAAATCCCAATTCACCTAATTTTTTAACAATATCTGAGGGAAATTCAGCTTTTATATCTCGCTCAACTGAGCTTGGAGCTATTTCAGCTTCTGCGAATTCTTTTGCGGATTGCTGAATCATTTTTTGATCTTCTGTGAATTCGAAGTTCATTTTCTCTCCTGTCGTTAGATTTAAAGAATATTTTTATGATTCTTTCTTAATTTATACAATAGTAGATAAAATGAGAAATGTTTTTATTTTAAACTTAAAATCTTCTGTTTATTTTTTAAGATGGAAAACATGACAGACTCGCTAGTAGAAAACAATTTAGGAAGTAAGACTCCTAAAAAAGTTTTTCTTAAAGGACAAACACTAACGGAACTTAATGATTATTTTATTTCAAAGGGGTTGCAAAAATTCCGTGGTGAACAATTTTTTTTGTGGATGTACAATCATCTTGCAACTAACATTGACGAGATGAGCAATATTCCCAAGACAATACGAAATGAAATCAGAGATGAGGTGGAACTTCAAACATTAGATTATTTTCACTCTGAACAATCAGACACAACTAAAACAAAAAAATACATTTTTATTACCAAGGATAGCACAAAGATCGAGTCGGTTATTATTCCCGAAGAAAATCGTACAACATTATGCATTTCTACGCAAGTTGGTTGCCCGCTCGATTGCCAATTTTGCGCTACAGGTTTAATGGGATATAAAAGAAATCTTTCTGCAGGTGAAATCTTTGATCAATATATGCTTGCTGCAAAAGATTACGGCAAAGATAAGATTACAAATATTGTTTACATGGGAATGGGTGAACCGTTGCTAAATTATCAGAACACTCTTAAGAGCTTGATGATATTTTCAAATGAATTAACCAAGGGAATAAGTATTAAGAAAACTACTGTCTCTACTGCCGGGATAGCCCCTAGAATTAGAGACCTTGCTGATTCAGGAATTAATGTGAAAATAGCTTTATCTCTTCACTCCTGCTTTGAGGATATGCGGAGCAAACTGATGCCCATAAACCAGAAATATTCGTTGAAAGATAATTTGGCAGCTGTTAGATATTATGCAAAAAAAACTGAAACAAGAATTACTTTTGAATATGTAATGTTAAAGAATTTAAATGATACTGATGAAGATGCAAATGCACTTGTTAGAATTTGCAAGGAGATTCCGTCAAAAGTTAATATCATTCCGTTCAACACGCTGAAGCATATGAATCCTTCGGGTTTTTCTGCCGAATTAGAATCAACTCCCAAAACCGATATAGATAAATTTGTCGAAAAACTTAGAGATAAAAACATCACAGTGATGGTAAGACAAACTCAAGGTGATGATATTGCAGCAGCATGTGGACAACTTGCGGTCAAGTTTATATAAATTTAAACTAAAGAATATTTATGAAAAAACTTACACATGATGAAATCTCTTTGAAAAGGAGTACAATAGAAACTCTCCACCAAGTCAGAAAATTACCTGTATATGTTATACTTAACAGTATTAGAAGCAATTATAATGTCGGCTCGATATTCCGCACATCTGATGGAGCAATGATAGAAAAACTGTATCTATGCGGATACACGCCCTGCCCACCAAAGAAAGAAGTGCTTAAAACGGCATTAGGATCAACTGAGAGTGTCATGTGGGAATATGTGAAAGATGCAAAGACAATTATCAATGAACTCAAAAGCAAAGCAATTCAAATTTGTGCTTTGGAGCTGACAGAAAAAAGCGTGCCTTATCACCAAATTACTTCTGATGATTTCCCAATTTGTTTAATAGTAGGGAATGAAATTACTGGTGTGTCTCAAGAGTTACTTGATCTTTGTGATAAATCAATCGAAATTAAGCAATACGGAATTAAGCAGTCGTTAAATGTAGCTGTAGCTTATGGAATAGCGATATTTGAATTGAGAAAAATTTATGATTCGCAATTAGCAGGGTGAATTAGAATCTTGAATAAATCATTGTACACCTGTGAAATATTCCTCACCGTTATCCTTAATGTGTAAAAATAGTAAATTTGCTCTCACTAATTTTACCAACGTACGAGACGCTCTTCTCTCCGAAATATTATTATAATTACTAAGTTCCTTTACGGAAATTCTTTCGTTCTTATCTAAATACTCGAATACGGCTTTTTCAATCGAACCAATCGAGTATTTTTTTAAGCTCATTTCGGATGCGCGCGAGTTCATTATTCTTATCATTTCTTTACTTGCCTGAATACTTTTATCATTCACTCTTATCGTTACTATAGATTTATTTACATCTAATTTGGTAAGATAATCTTGAACACGGTGGGGTTTATTTTTGGATTCAAATATCTCAGCAACAACGACTTCTTTCCCTTTAACCTCAACATAGTCTATTTTAATTTCAAGAGGAGGTTCACAATAATTTGCCGCCGCATTTAGAACTAGTTCAGCCTCTGTTTTTTCGCTTTCAACTCCGATAATTTCCTTATCATCATCTACACCTATAATCAAATAACCGCCCCTTGTATTTGCAAATGCTATTATTTCGCGAGCAATTTTTTCAGCAGTAGAAAATTTTCTTTTAAATTCACAAGTAAGATTTTCACCTTCTTCAATCAAATCTAGTAAATCTCGCAGTTTCATTTTATTTCCGACGGAAATAACTGGACATCTCCCAATCTCGCTCTGATTATGGCAGAACGCCTGCTTACATACCGCGAATTAGTTGAAGGATCATAACGCAATGGTGATGGAATTACGGCTGCTAATCGTGAGCTTTCTGTCGCTGTTAGTGCTTCAGGCTCTTTGTCAAAATATTTTTGCGCGGCTTTTTCAATGCCAAAAATACCATTACCCCATTCTACAATGTTTAAATAATTTTCTAAAATTGATTTCTTGGATAACTCCTTTTCCATTCTAAAAGCTATTAGAAATTCTTTACCTTTCCTAAAAACATTTCTACTTGTTGAGAGAAATAAATTTTTTGCTAGCTGCATAGTAATTGTACTGCCTCCTCGCACTGATCTTCCGCGTCTTTTGTTTAATCGAAGAGAAGTTTTTAATTCTTTCCAATCAATTCCTTTATGAGTAAAGAATTTTCCATCTTCCATAGAAATTATCGCTTTGAGCACTTTCGGATTCACATCATCAATATCAGCCCAAGATTGTTCCGGGTAATAAAGCATAAATTTTTCTATTGCACGCTGTTCCATTAAGGATGAAATGCGTATTTTACTATATTGGAGCCAAGGAATGTTGAATGATGGAATGCTGAAATATAGAATTGAGGCAAGATAGATAATTAAAAATGATATCTTTCTTCCGCTTATGAGAGGACTAATTCTATCTAAGATTTTTGCGAGTTCATTCTCAGGAAACTGGGAGTAATTCATGAAGGGACGTTGAAAACTTATTGCGTAATCATTAATAAAGATTTAATTCTTACCGTATCTTTTCAGATTTTGGTTTTTCCGGTTCTTTTATATCAATGAGACTATCTGGTTTTATCAATTCATTTTTTTCCAATTCCATGCGTTTAATATCTTCTTCATCGTTACTTATTGGTTTTATTTCTTTCTGCAACTGATCTGTCTTTATCTGTTCAAGTGATTTCTTAACCTGGCCTAAGGAATCAGCCGTTAATTTTTCTAATTTTTTTAATTCAATATTTTTTAATGAATCCTCAATTGCTTTTCTTTTTTTCTCTACCTCTTGTTTGTATAAAGTCAGCTTGGGTCGAATGTTCGACGCATATAGCGATTGAGGGTATTTAACTTCAATGCTGTCATAAAACACTGCCGCAGAATCTAATAGTCTGAGCTCATTTTCAAGAATCCATCCGCCTGCATATAGCGCTTTTGGTGCTAAAGGTGATTTGGGATAATTTAGAAAAATGCCATAGAATTTTCTTACTGATTCGCCATACTTTTTTTCGAGCATTTCTTTTTCAGCATTAAAGTAAATTTCATCTGCGGGATCATAGTTCAAATTAATTAATGGTTTTTTAAGCTGAAGAGCCGCCGCGTTCACAATCGACTCGGTTTTAAAATTTTCATAAATAAAATTAAAAATGCTGTCAGCTTCTTCAATCCTTCCAGTGCTATTATAATATGTACCAAGTGAATATAGAGATCGGGAATAGTAATGTGAATTAGGATGATCATCCACAATTTTTTTATAATAATAAAATGCCGAGTCAGGTACATTAAGTTCAGTAAAGAATATGTTTGCAAGATCAAATTCGTTTTTAACAATGTTGCTTTTTACTGAATCTAAACTAAGAGCGGGGCGTACAGGCGGATTTTTAGCTGCTGATTTAACTTGCGCTTTGGGAGTTTGTACAAAGCCCCTCTCATCCCCCACATTCTTTTCTTCTCTAAATTCATCTTGAGCTAAATTTTGATCATCGTTACTTAAACTGTCGGAATAAAAAGCTATTGAGTCTTTTTCAAACTCCTCAGGATTTTCCAAGTAGTTAATCTGCTTCTTTAAATCTAGGATATTTTTATGCAGTGCTTGATATTTTTTAAAGAGCTTTGCCTTTTCCGAGGCCGGTTTCAAATACTCTAAGGGAGCGCTTGAACTTGCTGATTTGTTATAATAATAGCTTGCGCTGTCAAAATTTTTATACTGTAATTCAAATATTTCACCAAGCTTGAATTTGGCTATACCAGAATTAATAGATGTGCCATAAGTCGTATCAACTTTCATTAGCAGATCAACGGACTCTTCAACTCTTCCTAAACTGTTTAACGTTATGCCTGTTTCTAAATCAATCTTATCAAAAGAATCGGAATATTTATTTTCATCACGCATTTTCTCAAAAATAGCTAACGCTTCTTCGTTCTGTCCTGTTTTTCTGAGTGCTGATGCCAATTCAATTTTAGTATTAAATTCTATATTAAACGTCGGTGAAAAATCAAATACTTTTTGAAATGATGAAATTGCATTGTCAATGTCATTAGTTTTAACGTAAAGCCTGCCTAACTCATACATCACTTCAGCATTAACTTCATCATTATTGGAAATATCTAAAAACTCATTAATAAGAGAAATGGCAGAAGTATAATTTTCCTTTAGGATAAGGTGGACAATTTCTTCAACATAAGCATCTTTGACAATTTCATCTTCCCCCTCTTCAATTGCTTTTTCTCTTACACTTTTTAATGATGTCAATGCATCTTCAAAATCCTTGAGTCTCATCTGGGCTTTAGCAATCCACAAATCATTTTCTAGAATCAAATCACTTTCCGGAAGAGTTCCTGCCAGCTCTTGAAATTTTCTGAGTGCTTTCTGATAGTTTTTTTGATAATAAAATGATTTTCCAAGCATAAGTAATGCATCGTCAACATATCCTGAATTTGAATGGAATTGCAGAATCTTAGAACTTTTTTCAATTACTTTATTTAATAACTGCGGTACGTTCCCTGAGATGTTTGGTTCCTCAAATTCAAAAAGATTTTTCCGCTGAAGCTTGATAGCAGTTTCAGCCTCTTGAAATATATCCCTAGTGTTATAATAAAGGTTAAAATATGTTGTGAAATTTTCCCAAATCCCGCAGCCGGAAACTGTTAAAACAACAAAAACAATAGAGATGTATTTCTTGAATGAGAGGTTATTTTTTAACATACGAAAAGCTAAATAAGATAGCGTAAAATGCAAAGGTAAAATATTTTACAGCGCCTCGGGTCCCGATTCATCGGTTCTTATCCGAATAACATCCTGAATATCTGAAATAAAAATTTTACCGTCCCCAACTTGTCCTGTTTTTGCAGTCCGTAAAATTGCATCGACAACTTTATCAACTTTGTTTTTATCAACAACAACTTCGATTTTTATTTTAGGAACAAACTCAATTCTGTACTCACTTCCGCGGTAGGTTTCGGTGTGCCCTTTTTGCCGGCCATAACCGCGAACCTCAGAAATGGTGAGGCCGCGAACCCCTTCTTCTATGAGAGCTTCTTTTACTTCATCAAGTTTGAATGGGCGAATAATGGCTTCAATTTTTTTCATGAGGATTTTTCCTTTTATTTACCGTGGCACTGTTTATATTTTTTACCGCTGCCACAAGGACAAGGGTCGTTCCGTCCAACTTTTTCGCCTGCATGTACCGGCTGCTGCTTACCAATTTGTTGAGCGCCTCCCTCAGATTGAGGCTTTGATAACCCAATATTGATGGTGGCCTGTTTACTTTCCATAAGTCTTGAAGTCGGCTCTCTTCTCCGTCTGCTTTGAATATCATCGGGTGCTTGGGGCCAAAACTTAAAACAAAATGATACTACTTCATCCCGGATCTCTTGAAGTAGTGTGACAAAAAGTTTAAATGCTTCGCCCTTATATTCTACTAGCGGATCCTTCTGACCGTAAGCCCTTAATCCAATTCCTTCTTTTAGATCGTCCATTTCACGGAGATGTTCTTTCCATTTGTGATCTATTACGCTCAAGGTCGCATACCTTTCAAGTCGTGCCATTAATTCTGAACTGATCATCTCTTCTTTTTTCTTATAGAATTCTTTAGCCGCTTGAAGAATTTTATCTTT
>JBGSOQ010000239.1:0-6867 GCA_041739035.1 Ignavibacteriaceae bacterium
AGGAAAGATGGTGAAATAATATACGTTATTGTTGAAGCTGTTGTTGTAAAAAATAAAGAAGGAAAAGCGAACCATATTATTGAGCAGGTGATTGATATAACCGAGAGAAAGAGAGTTGAGAAAGAATTAATTTTTGCTAAGGAGAAAGCTGAGGAATCGGAGCGACTAAAGAGTGCCTTCTTAGCGCAAATGTCACATGAAATTCGCACACCGTTGAATGTGATTCTCACGGCTATGCAATTAATTAACGATGAAGTTGATGATACTGATGAGGATAATAAATTGCTATTGGATTCTGTTTCCAGCGCTGGCAAAAGACTCCAACGAACAATTGATCTAATACTAAATATTTCAGCCGTGCAAAGCGGCAGTTATGAGTACGAATATCAAGAGATCAATCTGGACACTGAACTTGAGTCCATAATTGAGGAATTTGAACCTTTGACAAGGGAGAAAAATCTTAAGTTATCTTATATCAATAAAGCTAAGCATACCAAAATTGTTGCAGATTACTATTCTGTCGGTCAAATACTTCAAAATCTTATAGATAATGCCGTTAAATATACTCTTGAAGGCAGTGTTCAAGTAATTCTGGAAGAATGGCACAACGATAAAATTCAGGTTCTTGTTAAGGATACAGGAATTGGAATTTCGAAGGAATATATCTCAAATTTATTTTCTCCTTTCTCACAAGAAGATGTTGGGCAAAAGCGTGAGTTTGACGGAAACGGATTGGGATTGGCTCTTGTAAGAAAATATATTGAGATAAATAATGCTGATATTCTTGTTGAAAGTGAAAAAGACAAGGGCTCGACTTTCACTGTCATCTTTAATAGGAAACAACCAAATGCAAGTAAAACTAAAAAGCAAGTTCCAATTAAATCTGATGATCTCAAAGAACTTGCCTGAGTAAAATTTTTCCGGAGAAAGATATTTTTACAAATTTGTTATAAAAAAACGGCTGAGTTTAACCCAGCCGTAAAACATAACAAAGTAATTAAACTAACTACTTTTTCCAATCAGAAAGCATTTTTTGCATTTGCTCAAAATCGAAAGGCTTATTTGTCATTCCATTGCCAAGTTCTATTGCTCGCTCCATTATGCTCACAGCTTCACTTTTACTTCCGACTTTTTCGAGTAAACGAGCTTTAATTCTCATGTTCCAATAATTTTCATTCAAGAGAGTAGAAGCTTCGCTCCACTTTAATGCTTCATCGAGATTAACATTATTAGTAAGACAATATTGCGCTGCCTGAAATGGAGTATTCCAATCCACCATCTTTCTTGCTTTTGAAAGCGTCAAGTCTTGAGTTTCCGTCTCAACTTTAAAGGAAACTCTGATTTTTTCCCATACCAGATTAACCATTGCAGAGTTATCGGTCATATCCGAAAAAGTGAAAATCATTCTTTCAGAAAAAGCATTTTCAACAGGTTTAACTTTTATTCGCAGCACTTCTTTTTTCTCATCAAAGTTTGACGGATCATTTACTTTAGTGTTACCGCTGAAAATAACATCCCATTCTTTTTCTCGGGGAATAGTATGAATTCCATAAGTTCCTTCAGCTAAATTATTACCGTTAACCATAACCGGATCTGAAAATGTAATTGATGTAACCTCGTTAGCACCTGTCCTCCAAACTTTATCGTACGGAACTAAATCTCCCCAAACTTTTCTTTCTTTCACTCCCGGACTGCTGTAGTCAATAGTAATGTCGGTAACGCCGATAGTTTGTGCAATTGTTGCATTAGGACTTGGTCTTGGTGTTCTAAATTCCTGTGCCTGAGTACAAAGAGTCAGAACAAATACGAGTAAGAAAAAAAATGAAAAGAAAAACTTCATTTTATTATTCATAACATTGGGCTCCTTCTATTAGTTGTTGTAATGTCGATTTTTTAATTAAAAATTGGGTACGAAGTTTGACGAAGGAATTCTTAATCTTAAATTTACATTTGAAAATAGGAATCAAGATTCTGAAAAGCAATCCTACAATGTGATATGAACCATGAAACTCAAACATTAAACTTGACTGATAACTTAAAACGCTGGCTGCCAACTTTAATTATGCTGCCAATAATGATTTGGCTGATTATGAACCGCGGGCGGTATACTTGGATTGATAACGCCGATCTAGTAATTCACGAAGCCGGACATTTTTTCTTTATGTTTTTCGGAAAATTTATTTACACTTTGGGCGGAACATTGATGCAAATCCTTCTGCCATCACTTATTGTCTGGTATTTTTGGCGGAACAGTTACCGTACCGGAGCGCAAGTGGGATTACTCTGGCTCGGTCAAAATTTAATAAACATTAGCGTTTACGCTGCTGATGCTAGAACACAAGCTTTGCCGTTACTTGGCGGCAATAAAGTCTATCACGATTGGACATATATTTTAAGTGCTGTGAATCTTCTTCAATATGACGCAGAAGTTGGATATCTGTTTTTCGGATTTGCGGTATTAATCTTCTTAATATCTACATTATTGCCTCTAATATTTCAAGAATAAATCATAATTTTCGTCTCAATTTTAAATGGAAATAGAATGCTTGTTTTTGTATTTGTATTGATTTTTTATATCGCTGTTTTCCCCCAAGATGGTTTAGTGAAAACATTTTATTCGAATGGGAATGTTGAATCTGAAATAAATTTTAGAGACAATGTTCGCGAAGGGGAAGCAAAGTTCTATTCCGAAAATGGAAATATTAAGGAAGAAAGGAATTATCTTAATGGACGGGTCGAAGGGCTGGTGAAAATTTATTCTGAATCCGGAAAACTTAAAGAAGCTTTTGTAATTGAAGATGGCAGAAGGGATGGCCCAACCAATTTATTTGATGACAATGGAAATTACTTATCCGATATTTACTATGAAGCAGGTAAACTTGTTGTACAACCTGTTGAAGAGGAATACTACGCCAGTTCGAATAATCAAACAGATAATAATTCGGCTGAGGATAAAGCAGAAGAGACTGAAACAAAACCGAAATTGGTAAAACCTAAAAAAGTATCAAATGAATTTTTGCTTCCGCCGGTAATTGAGGAAAATAAACTGGATGATGATCCCGCGTTCTTTTCTACAATTGAAGTCAAGCCGGAACCTGTAGGAGGAATGGAAGCAATTTTCAAGAAACTTATTTACCCTTCCGAGGCAAGAAATAATGAAATCGAGGGAATTGTAAAAGTACAGGCTATGATTGATGAATATGGCGAAGTGATTGATGCCGAAGTTATTGAGGGTATTGGCTCAGGGTGTGATGATATTGCAAGAAATGCTGTTTACTATGCTAAGTTCAAACCGGGGCTGCAGAAAGGAAAACCTGTTCGAACGATGATAGTCATCCCCATTAAATTTAACCCGGAAATGAATCAAAAATAAAAGTACGATGGCTCAATCTATTTTTCCTTAAATGATTGAATATTCACATATTAAAAATTATTTTTACAGCCAAAACCATCAACTGCATAAAGAAATGTAATCGGAATTTTCTTTAACATTCATTTTAAATTGAGGAGTTTCAAATGCTAAGTCAATTGCTTCAACCGGAAATCAGATCTTTGATAGACGAAAGAAACCTTAGCACTTTGAAGGAAATTTTAAGTGATTGGACTCCCGCCGATATTGCTGATCTTATTACAAACCTTCCCGCTGAGAATGAACAGGTAATTATTTTCCGTTTGCTTCACCAGGATTTAGCTACAGATACATTTGAGTATCTAGACTTTGATATGCAAATGAATCTAATTAAAGCTATGGGTAAGGAAGAAGTAGCATCAATCCTTAATGAAATGTCTGCGGATGATAGAACTGCATTGCTTGAAGAATTGCCAAGTTCCGCCGCGAAACAATTAATAATGATGCTTTCACCTGAAGAAAGAAAGATAGCCACTTCGCTTCTCGGTTATCCCGAAAACAGCGTTGGAAGATTAATGACGCCTGACTACATAGCGGTTAAACCGGAATGGGATATTTTACAAACGCTTGAGCATATCAGAAAATTTGGAAAAGACAGCGAAACACTGAATATAATTTACGTGATTGATACAAAAGGAAAGCTGATTGATGATATTAAAATTCGCGAAGTTTTGCTTGCTCCGCTGGAAAGCAAAATTGCCGATTTGATGGATGAAAATTTTGTTGAGCTTAATGTGCACGACGATCAGGAAAAAGCTGTTGAGGTTTTTAAGAAGTACGATAGAGTGGCTCTCCCTGTTGTAGATGCGCTAGGTTTTCTTATTGGAATAGTAACCGTAGATGATGTCCTTGATGTTGCAGAAGAAGAAGCTACCGAAGATATTCATAAACTTGGCGGTACTGAAGCGTTGGAAGAACCATATATTGACACGACAATTGCAGAAATGGTTAAGAAAAGAGGAAAGTGGCTGGTTGTTCTTTTTGTTGGAGAAATGTTAACTGCCTCCGCTATGGGATTTTTTGAGGATCAAATCAGCAAAGCAGTTGTGCTGACTCTTTTTGTTCCGTTAATTATTTCGAGCGGAGGAAATTCCGGTTCGCAAGCCGCAACTTTGGTTATCAGAGCTATGTCACTTGGGGAAATTACGTTGAGAGATTGGTGGAGAGTAATGAAACGTGAAATTGCCTCCGGGTTTTTTCTTGGATTAATTTTAGGTATTGTAGGTTTCTTAAGAATAATTTTGTGGACTACTTTCTCCGATGTTTATGGGCCTCATTGGTTTCTAATCGGTCTTACGGTTTCCTTCTCACTTATTGGAGTAGTTCTCTGGGGAACTCTAACGGGTTCTATGCTTCCGTTCATTATGAAAAGAATAGGTTCGGATCCCGCTACTTCGTCAGCTCCTTTTGTAGCTACATTAGTTGATGTTATTGGTATCATCTTATATTTTGGGTTTGCAATTATTTTGCTTACGGGAACCTTATTATAGCTGGTTTTTCGAATATTTAAATTTCACAGGAATTATTTTTCTTTTAAATGATCGGTACCACTATCATTAAATTTTATTCTCTTCATAGAATACTTTTCATTCAGTTTCGAATCGACTTTAAATACTCGTTCACCCTCTTATAAATAAGAATGTTTAATTGTTTTTTCTTAATTTTCATATATACTTTCATTGATTATGCTGGCGCTGAACACACTTAAAAATGTGAGTGACTTGGCGAAGCTGTATAAAATTGAACTTTGTAATATGCTTTTAATAGCATGCATTAGTTATATAACAGATGCTGCGTAAAATAATTATTTTTAGTAACCCCGCCATTTATGGCGGGGGAGGAAGCGAACCAAAAGCATTTGGGCTTCAGCCCATTTTTAACTGAAATTGTGTTTAAAGCCATAAGTATCACAACCTGCATAAGGTGAGTTACATAAGTTAGAATAATAGGTCAGAAATATATCTTCAGTGAATTATAAACAATTTTGAGAGCTGAAAATTATGAATGAAAAAAAATATTATATAGATCAGCATGCAGTTGTTGATGATAATGTAGAAATTGGTGAAGGCACTAAAATTTGGCATTTCAGCCATGTTCAATCCGGTACAAAGATTGGAAAGAAGTGCATACTTGGGCAAAATGTAAACGTTGGTAATAACGTAACCATTGGCAGCTTTGTAAAGATTCAGAATAACGTGTCTGTATACGAAGGTGTAACATTAGAAGATTATGTTTTTTGCGGACCATCAATGGTATTCACAAACATAAAAGATCCCAGATCAAAATATCCTCAAGTAGGAGCACAATATTATATCAAAACCCTTGTGAGAGAAGGAGCTTCACTTGGAGCTAACTCCACGATTGTATGCGGAATAACTATTGGACGGTTTGCGTTCGTTGGTGCAGGCGCAGTTGTTACAAAAGATGTTCCGGATTTTGCGATGGTCGTAGGCAATCCGGCACGGGTTAAAGGTTGGTTTAGCGAAGCAGGTAAAAAATTAGAATTTAATAAAGATGGTTATGCTTATTGTGAAAAGTCAGAGAAGAAATATAAATTAGATAACGGATTAGTAAGAGAAATTAAAGAATAATGAAATTTTACAAAGTTTTTGTCCTGCCGGAACTTCTAAGAGCAAATAAAATTTTCACAAGCATTTTAGAAACAAAACAATAATCAAAATGATAAAGAATTTATCTCTAATATTTTTACTGATATTTGCAGCCGTCCAAGTTTACCCTCAAAAAGAGCAGCTGATTAAGCAGAGACTTGAGCAGGAAGGAATCAAGAATCAAGCTGATATCCAGAAAGCTCTTAAAGAGAAAAACATGACCGAGGATGATGCACGAACGCTCGCAAGGCAGTATGGTGTAAATTATGATCAATTCATACAAATGTACATTATGGGGGGACGGGAAATTCTGCTGCCTCAAGCTCAGCTGCTGGCCCCAATTGATAATTCGGTTCAACAAGAAGAACAAGCTGAGTCTGAACATAAATCTGAGGATTCAATTGTCGTGGCTCAATCAAGAGAAAAAAAAGGATCGGAATATTTCGGCTACAATCTTTTCGAAAAAATTCCTTCCGCTTTTGAACCGGCCGCGGTGGGACCTGTTGACCCCGGCTATTTGATCGGTCCTGGTGATGTGCTGCGGCTATACATCTGGGGAGCTGTTGAATTACAATATGAACTGAACGTGGATAATCAAGGGACAGTGTTTATTCCAACCGCAGGCCAGATGTTTGTGTCAGGTGTTTCTTATTCAGAATTGAAGAATAAAATGACGCTCTACTTATCACGTTTTTATGAAGGATTAACCGCTAATCCGCCGACTGTTTTTCTCGATATTTCCCTTGCAAAGCTTAAACCGATCAAAATTTTTGTAACGGGAGAAGTTTCAAGACCCGGCGGTTATACAATAAGCAGCTTTGCAAGCGTATTTAATGCACTTTACAGCGT
>JBGSOQ010000261.1:0-10405 GCA_041739035.1 Ignavibacteriaceae bacterium
ACGCAAGTAAATTAAATCCAGCCGAGATAGTTGATTTAGCCACTTTAACCGGAGCATGTGTTGTTGCGCTTGGCGAGTTCGTGGCTGGATTGTTCACAAAAAATGAGCAACTTTCCAAAGAGTTTTTTCAACTTGGCTTAAAAACACATGAAAGAGTATGGGCATTGCCAATGTGGGATGAATATCACACATTAAATAAAAGTGATGTAGCTGATTTAAAAAATGTAGGTGGAAGATGGGGTGGAGCAATTACAGCAGCAAAGTTTTTAGAGAATTTTGTCAATAAAAAAATTAGTTGGGCTCATTTGGATATTGCGGGTCCGGCTATGGCAAATAACTACAACAATTATTCAAAAAAATATATGACAGGATTTGGAGTAAGACTACTTTTTGAATATTTGAAAACTTAATAAGTGACAATTATAACTAAATATTTCACAACAAGTTATAGTCATTAAATCTTATGAATTCTGCCATCTTTCATTTCATAAACATTGTCAGCAATTCCAAGCATTTCTTTATTGTGGGTAACAACAACGAATGTCTTATTGTATTTTGAATTAAGCTGACCTATAAGATCGAATATTATTTTACTATTCACTGAATCCAAATTTCCAGTTGGTTCATCAGCTAATACAATGGATGGATCGTTTGCTAAAGCGCGTGCCACTGCCACTCGCTGTTGTTCTCCTCCAGAAAGCTCAGCAGGTTTGTGATCTTTTCTATCGGACAAGCCTACTTCTTCCAACAAACCCATTGCCTTTTCAAGCGATTTATTTAGTGAGTTACCTAAAATCATTTGAGGAATAGCAGTATTCTCAGCAGCTGTAAACTCGGGTAGCAAATGATGAAACTGAAATACAAAACCAATATATTTATTACGGAACTTTGCCAGTTTATCCTCAGAGTAGCTTAGAATGTCCTCATTTTTATATAGGATTTTTCCGTTCTCTGGTCTATCTAATCCTCCAAGTAAGTGCAGTAGAGTACTTTTTCCTGCCCCGGAAGCGCCGACAATCAAAGTTATTTTCCCTTCCAGGACTTCAAGTGAAATAGATTTTAATATTTCAAGTTTTATTTCCCGTGAATTTGTAAAAGTTTTAACAAGATTTTCTGTTTTTAATATTATATCAGACATTGTTCGACTATAGATGAAATGTTAAAAAAATAAAGTCTATTCCCATTTAATTGCATCAAGAATGTTTACTTTTGCTGCCCTTTGTGCTGGGTAGAGAGAAGCCAAAAAAGACAACAACATAGCAACGCCTGCGATAAAAAAGAAATCCGCAATTTGAATTTCAACTGGGAGAGCGTCTATTTTGTACTGCATAGGATCGAGCGGATAAATTTTATACCTGAGTTGCAAGAAGCAAACTAAATAGCCGATAATTGAACCCAGAAAAGTTCCAATTACTCCAATCAGTAATCCTTCGTACATAAATATTTTGACAATTGATTTTTCTGTGATGCCCATCGCTCTTAATATTCCGACATCTCGTTTTTTCTCGATAACTGACATTGATAAAGATCCGAGAATGTTAAAACAAGCAACCGCAACAATTAGAGAAAGAATAATATATGCGGTCCACCGTTCAATCTGCATTACGGTATAAAGTTCTTTATGAAAATCATACCAAGTGTTTATGGTGTATTTTTTCAGATCCAGCTTAGATATAAGTTTTTTCTGTACTTCGAAAGATGCATCGATAGAACTCAATCTTACATCAACACCTTGAATTCGATTGTTATAGCCGAATAAATTCTGTGATTCCTTGAGAGAACAAAAAATAAATTGTCCATCGTATTCATTATTATTTGAGCTGAAGATTCCTGATATCGTGAACTTCTTCATCGATGGCATTGAAAACTGAGTTATTGATTTTTCGATTCCTGAAGGTGAGATTAGTGTAATTGTATCACCAACTATCGTTTGTAGTCTATCTGCTAGTCTTAATCCAATGATAGCTTTTGGAATATTATTTTCTTCATCAAATGAATACTTGCCAAAAATAATGTTGGGCTCAATTTCGTAAACATTTTCTCCGGATTTGCTTTCAATTCCCTTTAGATTAACTACCTGGTTCAAACCCGAAGAATAGGCTAAAACTTTGCCTGAAACGAAGGGAGAGAATCCTTGTGCTTCATCAATATCATTAAATAATGAATTAACAAGTTTTAAGTTAATACTTTCTTGAGGTGATGCAGCGACTATACGAATGTGCGGGTCAAAACTTACCAGGAATGAAGTAACAAGGCTGCCAAATCCGTTGAACACAGAAAGAACGACAATTAGTGCTGCAACTCCAATGGTAATTCCAGCGATTGAAATAAGTGATATGATTGTTATAAAATTTACTTTATGCTTAGAGACTAAATATCTTTTAGCAATAAACGTTTCAAAGCCCATCAGCCAAACCTCAAAGAACTGATTGGTCTAATTCTCGATGCAATGTAACTCGGAATAAATGAAGCAGTCAAGCAAAGGAGCATTGTAAAGATTGAAACCCCAATAAATATTTTTGATGATAAAATAATGGGTACAGTTGAGGTGAAGTAAACCGAAGAAGGAAGGGAAATAATATTGTACTTCAGTTGTAAACTCATAAGAATGTAGGCTAGAAGATTTCCGGATAGTATTCCGATTAGCGCTAGAAAAAATCCTTGATACACAAAAATTTTTGAAATATGACTATTTAATGCACCTAGTGATTTTAATATTCCAACTGCATTTGTTTTTTCCAGTACAATCATCAACAAACTTCCGATTATGTTAAAAACTGCTACCAAAATTATCAGACCAAGGACAATGGGAATCGGTTTTTTTTGAAGTTCAATCCAGGTAAAAATGTTTCGGTGCTTCTGAAAAATAGACCTTACAGAATGAGGATATCTCAAATTTTTTGATAATACCAAAGTTAAACTATCAATTTTCGAAATGTTATTTAACTTTATATCGTATCCCGTAATATTATCTCCAATGTTGAACAATGTTTGTGCAGTCTTTAAATCAGTATATGCATACAAATCGTCATATTCAGCCATGCCACTTTCAAAAATAGCAGATATTGCAAATTTTTGTATGTTAGGCATATTATCAGGCGCCGGGATTTGATTTTTATTTAAAGCAAAAATTGTAACTACATCACCAACTTTTACGAATAATTTATCCGCCAATTTTTTCCCAATTATCAATGCAGGATTGCTATTTAAGGAAAAAGTATAATTACCAGCCACTATATTTTCTCGCAGTTTCAGGCTCTTATTATCAGTAAGAATTCCCTTCACACTGACACCTTCTTGGAGATATTTACTACTGATGATGGCAAGGTTTGATACGTAGGGATTAACTTCCTCAACATAAGGGCTTAAAATTTTTTGAATATTTGGGAGCACACGTTTATAATTAGGTAAAATTGTTTGATAAGAGTCAATTTGGATATGGGAATCAAAACTAATTATTTTTTCTTGTATGGTCGCTTCAAATCCATCCAAAATACTTAAAGCTACAATCAGTGTTGTTACACCTAAAGTAATCCCAAAAACAGTGATTAACGAAATAAGAGTGATAAAACGGGAATTTTTCTTGGACAGCGTGAATTTTTTAGATATAAATAGTGGAAATGACATCTATATTTTTAGAGAATAATTCTGAATCAAATTTAATTAACCTGCCTATCAATTGAAACTTCCTCTAACCGGTACAAAAACTTAATGAGAAATTCGGATAAATCATGATCAATTCATTGCTTATTAAGGTATCATGCAATATATTTGTACGCTAAATTAAGAAATTCGGGGCGTAGCGTAGCCCGGTTCATCGCGCCTGCTTTGGGAGCAGGAGGTCGCAGGTTCGAATCCTGCCGCCCCGACAAGTTCAATTGTCAGTCTTAAAAGCCAATTTCACAAAATCTACCAAACTTAAATGGTGGATTTTTGAATATTATTAGCTAGTTGTTGTTTGAAATTTTGAAAATGAGCGCCCGTAGCTCAATCGGATAGAGCAACAGCCTTCTAAGCTGTAGGTTAGTGGTTCGAGTCCACTCGGGCGTACAGGGTAAAATTCCAAATCACAACTATCAATTGACAGATTATTATTTTATATTTTTATATTTATCAAATGGTGAGCGTAGCTCAGTTGGTTAGAGCACCAGGTTGTGGCCCTGGGGGTCGTGGGTTCAATTCCCATCGCTCACCCTCCAATTGAAGAAACGGTTCATTATAATTTTTTTGTTCATTCAATTATTTAATCAGTCTTTGGCTCCATCGTCTAATGGTTAGGACCTCGCCCTTTCACGGCGGTAATAGGGGTTCGAATCCCCTTGGAGTCACTTTAAGTCTCGTAGGTTAAATCTTACGAGACTTTTTTTATACACCAACAAATCCTTGCCCTCATCAATAATTATTTAGGTTAAAACATTTTAATATTTACTTTTTAGAAAAAAAACTGTACTATTAATTAATAAAAGTGAGGTGATTTATGAAATTCCTCAAATTGCTGCATATAACTTTTATGCTAATTTTCTTTCCTTTACTAATTAAAGCACAACCTACGCAGTTCAATATTAATGAGTACAAGCAGTTCCTTCAAGCTCATGAGAATATGACTAGTGAACAATTGTTTTCAATGCACCCTGCTGGGACTTTTGAATCAGACTTGAATATCGATTACGCAAGCGCTATCTATTTCGACAGCATAAACTTCAAGTATAATTTGACTTCCGAGGAAAAAGCAATTATTAAGAATAATGGATTTATGGTAAGTGAACGTCTTACCAAATCGTCATTTGGCGAAGCATTCCTTGAAATTTATGAGAAGGATTTGCCCGTATTTGTATCAACGGACGCTATTCTTCATGCATTTCATATTTCTTATGATAGGATTTTGAAAGATGTTGAATTGGGAATTTTAATTGATCGAATTTCCGATTTACTCAAGACTCTTCACAATAACTTACCAACTTTAGTTTTGAACTATTCAACTCATCCAGAAATGAAAACGATGTTAATGGATGTAGATGTTTATCTTACAGTTCCCAGAAAGCTGCTTGATCAAACAGTAGCACCATATTTTACTGAAAACACATTTAAGGTGAATGAAATACTTGATAAAATTGGTGCTGAGCAGGGACATGATCCCTACACTTTATTCTCGGAAAATTGCCGTGTTATGGATTGGAGTCAGTTCAAACCAAGAGGGCATTATGTTTCTGATCAATATCCTATTCTTGCGAAATATTTTCGCGTAATGATGTGGCTTGGAAGAACGGAGATATATCTATTAGCACCACATTCTGATTCAGTAATATGTCCAGATCAAACCTTTCGTGATATACAAAGGCAGTCAATTGATGCAATGCTTATTGACGAATTATTTAATCTTGCGAATGCTAAAAACCTTTATTCTGATATCGAAAATATTATAAAATTCTTCGTGGGAGCGCAAGATAATGTGACACTTTACGATTTAAATTATCTTAAACAAGCTGTTCAAATAGACAATTCGGCGAGACTTCTAGATAGCCTTAAGCTAATCGAATTTCAAGATACGCTTCGAAATCAATCCTTCGCTTATCAAATGATTCTTTCGCAAATTCTCTACAACGCTAATCCCCTTGAACCTGACAGCATTGTGCCTGCATCTGCATTCATGTTATTTGGACAGAGGTTTGTTATTGATTCTTACATAACAGGGAGCGTTGTTTTTGATCGAGTAAAAAGCTGCAGACTTTTTCCGTCAACCTTGGATCCAATGTTTGCTTTAGGTAATGATGCTGCAGCTCAACTCCTAAAGTCCGAACTTGATATGTATAATTATTCTTCAAATCTAGCTGCATTACGGTATCTTATAAATTCGTACGGATCAGATTTTTGGGATAGTACACTTTATAACTTATGGCTTAATTCTATTAGAAAATTAAATCCACCACTAAATAGGAATACTTTACCTCTCTTCATGCAAACTGCAGCATTTTGGCAAGAGAAATTGAATACGCAGCTTTCTTCATGGACACAATTACGACATGATAATCTCCTTTATGCTAAGCAATCTTATACTGGCGGAACAGTTTGTTTTTACCCATATACTTATGTAGAACCATTTCCAGAATTCTACAATAACTTGAAGATGTATGCAGAGGTTGCTATAAATAAATTTCAGGATTTGAATTTTGGTGAGACATTCATTAAAAATAATGTACTGGAATATCTTGATAATCTCGAAAGTATAATGGACACTCTATCGGCTGTATCATATAAAATTCTTAATAGTATTCCATTTTCTGAAAAGGAGATTTATTTTTTAAAGACTATTATTTATAACCAACCTGCAGGAAGCGGTACTCCACCTTACGGTGGGTGGTACTCGCGATTATTCTATATGGATTTTTTCAATAGTTTTAAAGGATTAATGCAAAAAGATCATATTGTTGCAGATATCCATACCGTTCCTACCGATTGCGGAGGGAACGTAATTGGAGCTATTCCTCATGTAGGTACAGGTTCAATCAATCTTGGAGTCTTCTTAGCCGATCTACCCGAAAATAAAAATGTTGCATTCATTGGTCCTGTTTTAAGCTATTATGAATATACTACTCTTAATTTTGAGCGTCTTACAGATCAAGAATGGGATGAGAAATATTTACAATCCGCTTTAAGACCTTCTTGGGTAAATATTTATCTGGCGGACCATGCTGGGAATTCAAGAGGCAGCGGCTTAAACCTTGTAACTAGAATTAATGAGGAGATTGGTAACTCTACAAATATTATTGATTATATTTTATCGGGCAACTATCCCAATCCATTTAATCCGACAACGATTTTATGGTTTAAAATTCCAGTTAATCTCACAGACTCTTTTACTGAATTAGGAATATATGATGTAAATGGTGAGCGCGTTAATATTTTAGTTAATGATATTCTTCCTTCTGGTAATTATCTTGTAAAATGGAATGGGCAAAACTCCAAAGGAATAGATGTTAGCAGTGGAGTTTATTTCTATCATCTTAAAGTAGCAGATAAATTATCGACTGGGAAAATGGTACTAATGAGGTGAAAGTTTTTTAATTCAGAGATGGACTTTATTACCTGATTGAGATGAAAGGATTTAGAATTACTTTAACATAATACAATCTTGCTCTTTGCATTTAACGCTGTCATAATATATTTTTCACAAGCCAAATTAAATGATTTTAACTGCACTAAATCAATAAGTTAATCTGATAAAAAATATGCATAATAATAAATTCAGACTTTTTTTAGGTGTAATAGGCGTTCTTGCTATATTATTTATAGTAATATTTTTGATTAATAAAAAATCAACCGCGGAGAATAATCGTGAAGAAATTAGCATAATTTTAAATAATATCGTTGTAAACGCTCAGACTCATTACAAAAGAACTGATTCATTCGAGGGCTGGACGATACCAAGTAGTTTGAAAATTGATAAAATCGGAACTTTTCGGGAGAAGGTTACAAATAATAAGGTTTTAATTTACGTTGTCGGGAGAGAGCTCGGCGAGAATGGTGTATCGAATGTAAATATCGAGTCAGTTATAACTGGAAATAATGCTACCTTCAAAATTAGAAACTAAAAGTCACCTCTGAGATTCATAAATTATTTTAGTTTTAATTTTTCCTTGATAATAAGTTCTACAAACTCTCTAAATGCTCCATGACCACCACGATTTTTGCAAACATAGTCAGATACTTTTTTAATTTCAGGCATTGCATCACCGGGACAAGCTCTTAAACCGACTATTTTCATTATTTCCAAATCGTTTGTATCATCACCGATGAATGCAATGTTTTCTACTTGTAATTTTGTTTGGTTTAGAATCTCAGTTAATACTGCAACTTTGTCTTTTATTCCAAGATGCAATTCTTGAATTTTTAGTTTCTCAGCCCTCTTTCTTACTGATCCAGATAATTCACCTGTCACAATACCGGTTTCAATTTGGAGTAGATTCCTTAATCGTTCAACACCCATTCCGTCTCTGATGGAAAATCTCTTGAGTTCCTCACCGTTGTCGGAATAATAAACGCCTGTATCTGTGAGAACCCCGTCACAATCAGTTAACAGTAGTTTTACCTTCAAAATTTTACTTTTTAGTGTAACAGATCGAGATTTTTTACTCTTAAAATTCATGAAATTCCTTGATAATTGCTAATAAACGCACTTATTGAGATTTTTCTACTTATATCTGCAAAATCGATAAAAAAAAAGTTTTACCGCATTAAAAAAAATAAAAAAGTCCTAAAAATTTGACACACAGTTTAACTCTAACTATTTTCTAATCCAAAATTAACAAACTTCGGATTTAGATCTATGCGATACATTAAACCAAAACGCCTAAACATGGGGGACTTGATAGGAATTATCTCTCCAGCTTCTACTCCAGATGATTTATCTCGAGTTAATTCAGGGGTTAAATATCTTGAAAACATAGGTTATAAAGTACTAGTTGGACCAAATGTTGGAAAAAATCATGGATATTTAGCTGGATCAGATGAAGAACGATTGTTTGATCTTCACAGCATGTTCAAAAATAAAAATGTAAAAGCAATTATGTGTGTGCGAGGAGGCTATGGTTCTCCAAGATTGCTTGATAAAATAGATTATAATCTCATCAAAAAAAATCCGAAGATATTTGTTGGCTATAGTGATATCACCGCTATGCAAATGGCATTTTTACAAAAAGCAAATCTAATAACATTTGCGGGACCAATGCTCGCAGTTGATTTTCACGATGAGGTTAGTTCATTCACCGAAGAATTTTTCTGGAGGTTAGTTACATCAAATAAAAAAATCGGCAGGATAAAAAATCCGAATAATGAAAAAATATATTACCTAAGAAAGGGAAGTGCGATTGGTCAAACAGTCGGAGGAAACCTTGCTTTGTTAGTTTCATTAATGGGTACGCAGTATTTTCCGGACATAAGAAATAAAATCCTTATGCTTGAAGATACCGGCGAAGCACCTTACCGTTTAGATCGCTTATTCAATCAATTAAGAATTGCAAATGTGTTCGATAAGACAAAAGGAGTTGTGCTTGGGGCCTTCACTGATTGCAAAGAATTGGACCCGACCAAAAAGACTTTGACTTTAGGTGAAGTAATTGAGGATTATTTTACAAGAGTAAAGAAACCTGTTGTGTACAACTTCCAGCATGGACATATAAAGGACAATGTTACAGTTCCGTATGGAATTAGAGTCAAACTGAATGCTACAAAAGGATTTATTGAATTTTTAGAAGGGGCTGTTAGCTAATCGCAATTTCGTTTGAAAAAACTGATGCGATTAAATTCCAAAGGATGAAATATTTCCAAGAGTAAAATTTAGATTTAATTTTTTGATATTAATATTTAGAATTTATTTGTTAATTCTCTACTGGAAATTGGAATTTTAAACTAGTCGTTGAAACCTTCCTTCACTAACTTTTCGACTTCTTCCTTGATATAATTATTCTCAAGATACTTGTAAAGATTTTTCCCGGGACAAGCAGTTTGTTTCGAATAATCTTTATGCGATGCAATTTTTTCTGGAGATATCGAAAAGCTTCTGCAGCAATCTGAAATCAAGTTAATTAAGGATGAAAGCTGTTCTTCGCTCACATCTTGTTCTTCAAAATTACCTAAACATGTTATTAGCAAATGTCCAGTCGGATCATACTCCGTTGCAGTTTCCCCAACTGTAAAAACATTTCTACCTTCATAAATAGTCCCATTGGGATCGATTAAGAAATGGTAGGGAATGTCAATCCAATTTCTGTCTTTCCCCATTCCCCAGGTTTGAACATTTTTTATATGCTTTGGCGCATCGTCACTTTTTTCAAACCGAGTGCCTTCATGATGAATTGTTATCCGCTCAGGAACATGCTGTTTGTATGGTCTCGGTTCCGATGCATTCCATGATGAGCGAGGGTTAATAATTATCTCGTTGCTTGAAAAACAATCAATAAAGAATAATGAAAAAGTGAGAATGAACAAAAGTTTAAATGTTTTCATAATGTAAAAAAGTGAAATATTGAATTTGAAATAATTCCTTTGCACTAATTGCTTTTTCATGTGAAGGAAAAATACCATAAACTGTTGAACCGCTGCCCGACATCAAAGCGAACATAGCCCCGCGTTTGTAAAGTTCTTTCTTAATATCAGCCATTTCCGGATGAACACTAAAAACAATTGGTTCAAAATCATTTTTTATTTTGTTCTCCATGAACAAAAAGTCAAGCTCACAGTCATTAATTAACTTTCTTAATTCGAATGCTGGATCTGCGGGAATAACATTTTCATATGCCCATTTAGTTGAGATGTGGATTCCAGGATTGACAATTAAAATTGGGTAGCGGAGTTTACAGTCTACTGCAGTAATATATTCACCTTTGCTTTCAGCATAGGAAGGTACAGG
>JBGSOQ010000313.1:0-3501 GCA_041739035.1 Ignavibacteriaceae bacterium
AAATAAAAAGCTGTCTCATACAGCTTTCTTTTTATTGGAGAAGTAACCAATTACAGCCACTCCAATCCCAAGAAAAAATGTTCCCCAGTTCCAGGGATTCCCATTTAAAGAATCCACATACTGCACCACTGAAGTTCCAACGGCAACGACAATTCCTATCACTGTAGTGATCACATCGTAGTTTTTCATAACTACTCCTATATTAAGTTCCGCTTCCAGCGATCACTTAAATTCCTTTGCCCTGCCTTTGCTTTTTATAACTTGCTTTGTTTTTTCTTCCTCGCTCATTAAAAGAATTACGTTAAGAAATTGTGTGAAGTGGAGCGTCCACGACAAAATCTGTTTGAGCGAATTCTATGAGCGAGTTATTTTGTCGTAGCGTAACGCAACATAATTTTAGTAATTCTTTTTAAAGAGCATGCTTCTTTTGTTTCTTTTCTTACGCTAAGAAAAGAAAGTATAATAAATCACTTCTTCCCCGTATTCACAAACACATCCTGCTTAATCAACTCTTCCAACTTTTTATAGTACTGCTCACTAAATCCATTTCCTGTTTCGTGCTGAAAAGCATGAACAAGAGCTTCCTGTTTAAAGTCAATCAATTTTATTTTTCTGTAAAGCCTCATCACTAAACCAATCAGCAGCATTCCAATTGGAGCAATAATTATCTGTGCAATACCAACCAATATTTGAAAACTCTCAGCCTTCACTTCTCCTCCTTCTGTATTTGCACATTAAAAGAATTGCGTTAAAGAATTTATCGGAGTGAAGCGTTAAAAAACGAATAGTGTCTGAACGGAGTGAGTTTATTCGTTTTAGCGTAACGGAGAGAAATTCTAGAAATTCTTTTAGAGTGTATGCTTCTTTTCGTTCTTTTCTTACGCTAAGAAAAGAACATATAAAAAAATCAATCATTATTTTTTATTTCTTTCTTATCACGTTTGTTTTCTTGCGTAACCAACTCAAAATCTCCATCTTCCAATCTGTACCTCTTCTTAAAATATTCCTTTGTAAACCTGACCCCGATTTTACTTAACACTTCATCTCTCCTTTCACTCTCATCAACAATCTTTTCTTTTTTCTTTAAGCTTATCTTTGGCGAATTGATATGTCCCCAATTCAGAAAGGTCCAGTATTGCAAAATCCTGTTTATTCCATCCTCGACAATCTTCTTATCAGATAAACCAATGTAGGACAACATCTCTTTATGGATTTCCGCAGCTTTATAACTTCCGACCCCCTGCATATCAGTTGTAAGCGTTACAGTTAACACCGCTTTTGACACTTCAGTATTATGATGACGAATTAAAAAATCGTAAAGCTGTCCAATATCATATTGCGGTGATTCTTTTAATTCAATCATATCTTTCAGAGTATCAGGAAAAGCATAAACATTTTCATTTATCATTTCTTTTAACTGGTCAAGAAAAGTATCAATCTGTGCCTGGTTCCATCCTGCAGGATGATAACCCATCAGAAAGGGCATTCCGTATCTCTCGACCATTAATTGCCAGAATTCAGTTGCAGCTCTCTTAAAAGTAATCGGCCAGTAACAGCGGGAAAGAATTTTATCACCATAAGGATTATCATAAGTCGCGTGATATCGATTAACTACAAATTTGAAATCAGGCAGTGCCTCACCTTCTTCAAATAAATACATACCTGCGGAGGATTTCTTTCGTAATCTCAATTCGTTATTGGAATTAAAGATAAACCATTCCTGCGGCTTTCCTTCAATTCTAACGGGATCAAGTTCGCCATCAGGATTGAACGCATAAGTTATTTCCTGAATAGTCATTCCAAATAAAACACAATCAAGAATCTCACTCATAATCCTTTGCAATGGAAGGTCATTCAAAATCTTCTCAGCCTTTGCTTTAATTCCGTTTTGCTTTCTGTCCTTGCCGCTTTGCGCTTTGCTCTGTGCGCTTTCCACGACTTCCCAATCCATCTGTAATATCTGCAGCTTTCGCTGTTGAATTGTTGCAGTAAGATGAGGATCAGTAAGCAGGTCCCGATAAATCTTAAAATCATAACCATTCTCAGCAAGAATCTCATCAGGGTCCGGCAGTACGGTCATTAATCTGTTTAAAAATTCTAATTTATCCCGCGTCGCCCACTCACTTGTAAGTTTTATTTTAGTTTTCTTCTCCATTGTAAACCTTTTATCTTTTTACTTTTGACTTTTGTCTTATTGTTCTCGCTCATCAAAAGAATTACGTGAAAAAATTGTGTGTAGTGGAGTGTTAAACGACAAAATCTGTTTGAGCGAGTCCTCGAGCGAGTTATTTTGTCGTAACGAAACGAAACACAATTTTAGTAATTCTTTTGGCAGAGCATATTCTTTTGTTACTTTTCTTGTGTCAAGAAAAGTAAATGAACAATATTTATTTTCTATAACCAGAATATTTCTTATTCCTAGTTTCATTTCTTTTAATCACATTGATTTTAAATTCATTAAAATCAGTGGCCTTGCCTTTCTTCTCATTCAAATACTTACTCATCACATCAACCTGATCATCAAACTCCCCACCGGGAAAATCTTCGCACTCAGCAATAAAATCATCAAGCCACATTGCACTAAATGGCAGGAACACACGTCCTGATTCAATCAGCGGAGAACAGGCATTTACATATTCAAGTTTGTCTTTCTCAGCAGTAATTTCTTTTAAGGGAATACGAGTATTTCTTCTTAGTTCCTGAATCAATGCAGTTCCGCTGCTTTTGTCTTCTATCCAAACCTGGTCGGGATTTTCCTGCTCAAATAATTCAATTGCTTTTTTCTTTAACTCCGGAAATTCCAATCTCTCTCTAAATAAATTTGTCAGATAATAACCATCGATTGATTCTATCCACGTCTCACATACAGAAAAATCATTTTCCTGTTTTGTCTTTCCTGCAGTATCCCAAATCTGAATTTTACTTAATCTCTTTTTTCTTGCCAGTTCGTGCGGTTCAAAAAACTTAAACCATTCTCGCTTAATTATTCTTCCCTGGGATACATCAACAAACTTTCCAAAAACTTCCTGGTCTCGCAGATGAGCAGGAATCTCTTTTACTAGCTCATCTATTTCTGCGGCATCGAGTAATGTATTGTCATAAGAAGAAAAGTTGTATGATTTATATCGCCCTGTTGTGTCAGTAAGTCCTCTTTCATAAAGTTCAAAGAACAAATGTTTCTCATTGTTCTTTGTTTTCTTTCCTTTTGGAGTGCCTCCGATTATCACTTCAGCTTTATGATCCAGTGTCATAGGCAGAATTGATTCCTGCCAGAGATTTCTGTTCTTTAGTACAATACCTGCTTCATTGATTATGATTAAATGATATCCAAATCCTTCTAAGTTTTCAGGTCTGTCAGCTGAACGCAGATCAAGAACACTTTCTCTTTTTTGATCTCCAAGTACAGCAAATAATTTTAATTCACTTTTATTTTTATTGTAGTTCCAGAGCAGCTTAGGAATTTGTTTAAGTTCTGGTCTGAAGTATCTGTCAAAGTATCTT
>JBGSOQ010000064.1:0-12780 GCA_041739035.1 Ignavibacteriaceae bacterium
TCCATTCGAAGTCTTGGACACCCTCGCGTCTAATTCAACATCCTATGTTGATTCATACCCCCATACGGATACGACAACATATACATTCAGAGTAAAAGCCTTTAATTCTTTCTTTGAATCAGATTACAGCAATTTGGCTTCTGTGATCACGCTTTTATCTTTTTTGCCTGCACCAACCGACTTAACTGCTAGTTTAAATTCGACAATTATTAATCATATCCAATTGAACTGGCATGACAATTCAACAGAAGAATTAGGATTTATTGTTGAAAGAAAAATCGGTGATTCGCTTATTGCAATTCCATTTACACTAATTGATTCTGTAGAAACGAATATAATTTCTTATGAAGATTCAACAACTGAAGATTCCACCACTTATACATATAGAATTAGAGCTTTCAATCATTTATTCGTATCAGACTATAGTAATTTATATCAAATTACAACTTCTAATATCGCAGATATTATTTCCACAAAGGTTGATTTAGGTATACCGAAGGATTATGCGCTAGAACAAAATTATCCCAATCCATTTAATCCTTCAACATCAATCAGGTTTGCACTTCCAGCAAATGCAAAAGTTACTTTAAAATTATATAACGCTTTAGGTCAGGAAGCAGCAAACATTCTTGATATGGATCTAGGTGCAGGAATTCATGAAACCATTTTTAATGCGTCTAATCTTTCTAGCGGAGTCTATTTCTATATGCTCAAAGTACAGGGTCAAAATGGCTCAAACTTCACCTCAACTAAGAGAATGATCTTGATGAAGTAAAAATTCAGATATATTTATAATCATGTCAAAAGCCGACGGGATTGATACCTTGTCGGCTTTTTGATTTAAGTTCAGACAGAAAAATTGAATTTATTGACGTCAAAAATAACCTATTCTTCTAAATCTTTTTTTATACTTTTTAGTGTTCAACATTGAAAGGATAAAAAGTAATAAAACAAGTCCTAATCCAATGTAGGAAAAAATATCGCGATTAGAATGGATATGATAATCCAATATTTGAATCTCGTCTCGCGAATTAAATTTTGCACGAATGGACATAATTTCAGATGAGGTAAGATTCACATTTTTAATTTTTAGTTCTTCATTAAAAGGCGTAATGAATCTGTCCCCTTTTGAGTCATCCACATAATTACCTCTATCAATTTCAAAATATTTTCCAATGCGTTGCTTATCATTTCTTAGTGTTTTCACAAAATGATTATCCGCTTCTTCGGCATAATTTATAAATAACAACGGAAGCAAAAGGTAAATTATAAAACAAGAAAATGCCAATACAAGTTTTCGGAGATTTTTGAACGAAAAATTTAATGAGCCGAATAATGCATGTTTCCACTGAAATATTAAATAGAAGATGCCAAATGCAGTAAGAGCATATACGAATACATTTTCAGGCCAGAAGAAACCAGCATTGAACAATTCCCAACTAAACGGAGCAAATAATTGAACACCGTTCGCCCATTTGGTTTCAAAAGAATCAAGAAGAAGATGCATCAAAGAACCTGTTGAAAAAATAATAAAAGTTCTTTTTGTATCGATGAAAAATTGGGCCAAGGCAGTGCTAAAAATCACGCAGAAAAAAAATGAAGCCTGAATTACATTGTAAAGACGGAGATCATAGAGATTGAGAGCTGGATATAATGATGGTGCTATTCTCTGAAAAATCCACGGAATATCCGGTATTATAGCCCCAATATAAATTAGTAATAAATCGGCCTGTTTAATAACATAACGAGTTACAAGACCATTTATTCCTAAATGAGCAAGTGTGTTAGGCATAATTCTTTTTGTCTCTTTTTAATATCCTGCGTCTTGAAAATTTGAGATAGTGAAAGTAAATGTATATTTAGGTTTTCAAATTAACATATCAACTCGGCGATCTAACATGCAACTGAATTGAATATTTTATTTACTTCCATAAAAAAGCTAAATAAAAAAATGTTGTTCAAAACAAAACTAGAAAGGCAGACAGGTGATCGCATACTTTTTAAAACCGAAGATCACCTTGATATTTCTCACCGGCGGAAAGTTCTTTTTAATTTTTTATACAACTTATCTTCTATTACTAAACAAATAATTATCATCAAAACAATGTTGTATTTGTCATACAAAAGGCAAAATCGGAAAAATCAAAATTAAAAACACTTCTATGAAGAATGCTAAATATTAATATTTTGATAGCTTCAATACGTGTATCTCTCCATTTTCGATTACCATGGGTAACAGAATCTAAAACATGAATAGTATTAAATCCGGCTTTTTTTAATCTTTGAGTAATGTGCCAGGCAGACCAGCCAAATGCATAAGGAGTATATTTTTCATTAAACTTAATTTCAATCATATCAAAAGCATATATAGCACGAACTGCCTCCAAATATTCCGGCAAATTATTCTCACTTTTAATAATCATTTCTGCACATTTAACAATATCTGGAAATTCAAGAATTAATTTTCCATCCTGTTTAAGTAGTTTATGGCATGTAGTAAAAAAATCTTTCGCTTCCCAATAACGCAGATAGCTGATACTGTGCAGCATCAAAATTTCATCAACCGTTCCTGGTTCAAAATGCTTTTTAATTTTGCGCGAATCTAAAATCAAGTCTGCTACACTATTTTCATTTATATCAAGGTTTATGTATCCCTTTATATATTCTCTACCACAGCCCAAATGAAGACGTAGTGGTACATTTTTTTCAAGGTCATGTAGTTTTTCAAATGTTTTAACTCGTTTTTTTTTATAGTATATGATTTTAAAATCTTCAACAATATACTTTATTACTTTTCTAATAGAGTTTAAGTAATACCAAAAACGAGATCTATAAGGAATTACTAAAAACACGGCAGCTTTAACTAAATTTTTCAGTGGTAAATTCTCCTGATGTGATTAATTCAAGATTCTTAGTCAATAGTAATGAATATCAGTAGGTTGATGTGGACCATAATAAACCTTTATTTTGACACTATTTTGAAAACAATTTCAAAACTCAATTAAGTATGTGCTGCAGAAATATAAAAAAAATAGCTATATAATTAATAACATAACAACGCAACATCATAACTAGCAAATTTCTTTTTTTGATTCACTCAATAAAAAATAAATACATATCTTTGTTAAATTATAATAAAAAACAATTAAAAAGCAATATTTGGATGGTCAGAAACAATAATATATAGTGATTAATTATTGTTTTTCGAGTTGTTTAGTGCGTAGATAAACATAAAAATTATTTTATTAGGGACATTTTTTTCAATTCAAAAAAACTCTTGGCTTGCATTCTGTAAATATAAATTCCGCTAGCAAGATCTTTAGCATTGAATGGAATTATATATATTCCTGGCTCCAAAAATTTTGCTATTAAATCTCTAACCTTTTCTCCAAAAATATTATAAACACTCAATGTTACTAAACCTGCTTCCGGTAAAGCAAACTTAATATGAGTTTCGGGATTGAATGGATTTGGATAGTTTTGAAATAATTCAAAATTATCCGATAATTTTATTTCATCATTTGCCCCTGTTAATATTCTCTCGAATTGTGCAACTAAAATCCTATGAGAGGAAACAACAAAATTATAGATAGAATCCTTTGACACAACTGTATTATTTTCTTTCCAATTCTTGAATAGCCAACCTTTATTGGGCAGAGCAATAACTTTTGCTTGAGCCCCAATTAAATACCTACCGCTTCCCGAAGTCGTTCCAGCATCTAAAGAATCTGCTAGGGCGGTAATCTCAAATAATTCTAGTCCTTCTTGCCTAAGCACAAATGAATTAGAAAGAGTATCAACAATGAGAGACAGAACACCAATTCTAGATAATGAATCATGATTAGCATTGTAAAGCACCGTAATTGATGCATCTCCAGTTCCAGAATCTGGAATAACAGTTAGCCAGCTAAAGTCTCCTTGGATAATCCATGTAGCGTTTGATTTAATATTAAATGTCGTTCTTCCGGAATCTGCACTAACTGCTTGACTATCCGGAATAATAATTGCATAGACGTCCGCAGCATTTTGAGTGACAACTACCTCATCTAAAATTTTACCACCAAATATTGAGATTTTCCCTTGTCTGGTTGTAATTTTATTGTTAGAGTCATATTTAACTTTTATTGTATCAGAATAAGATCCATTATATTTACTTAAATTTATCCATTCCATGTCTTCATCAAGCTGCCAATTCAAATTTGAATCAATAATTAAATTAAAAACTCCTGAATCTGCAGATAATTCAATGTTAATAGGTGAAATAGTCAGGTATTTTTTTGCTGCTTGGGTTACTGTAACAGTGTGGGTTATTCCTTTACATGTTACCTTGATTGTTCCTATTCTCTGTGCTTGGCTCGAGTTTTCTAGATATCCCACTGTAAGTGTTCCCTCATTTGATCCGCTTGAAGGTGTTACCGTCATCCAATCTGCATCATCTTCCACTGTCCAGCTTCTGTTTGATGTTATTGTAAATGTGGTATTCCCTTCTGTATATCTAACATACTGATCTGATGGAGTTACTGTCAGTGATGGCGCTGACTCTTGTGTCACTGTTACTGTTCTGGTTATTCCTTCACCGGTTACTGTGATCGTCCCTACTCTCTGATATGTGTTTGTGTTCTCTGTATACCCTACTGTAAGTGTTCCATCATTTGATCCGCTTATAGGTGTTACCGTTATCCAATCTGCATCATCTTCCACTGCCCAGCTTCCATTTGAGCTTACCATAAATGTTGTACTGTCTGTTGAATATGACACATATCGATCTGATGGTGTAACTGTTAGTGATGGTGCTGATTCTTGTGTTACTGTTACTGTTCTGGTTATTCCTCCTCCGCTTACTGTTATTGTTCCTACTCTCTGATATGTGTTTGTGTTCTCTGCATATTCTGCTGTAAGTGTTCCATCATTCGATCCGCTTATAGGTGATACCGTTATCCAGTCTGCATCATCTTCCGCTGCCCAGCTTCCATTTGAAGTTACTAAAAAACTTGTGCTGCCTGCGGTATTTGATACCGGTCGATCTGATGGTGATACCGTCATGTAAAATGCTGCTGCAGCCTGAGTAACTGTTACTGTTCTGGTTATTCCTTCACCATTTACTGTGATTGTTCCAACTCTCTGAGCCGTGATTGTGTTTTCTAGATATGCTGCAGTAAGTATCCCATCATTTGATCCGCTTGAAGGAGAAACACTTAACCAGGTTGCATCATCACTTAGACTCCAGCTTATATTTGATAATACGGAGAAACTTGTACTTCCAGAATTAGATGTTACTGATTGATTTGAAGGTGTGACATTGAGGTATTCACTAATACCTAAAGATTTATTCAATTTCATCCCACTGATTTTTACTTCGCCGGAAGAATAATTCGAACAGCTTATTGTTACGTCTACAACTGATATGTCAGTAGGAATGTTCAAGGATATATTTCCGTTTATGGACTGAGCTAAATTGAATTTTGTCCATTCCGCATTTTGGGCAGGGAATTTATATGTTAAATTTTGTGACCCAACTTTGAAGCTAACTTCTATAAAATTTCCAGAAGCGCCTTTTGTCCAAATTTCAAAATTATTGGCACCTTTTTCAATGCCGCCTAAATTAGATATCGAACATATTTTCCCAACTTTGCTAATTTTATAGCTGTAATCACCATGTGTTGGATATCCATCCATATTATCTAAAATCCCTTTTTCACCTTGGTTATAACCATCAGGGATGTTATTTGCATCTAAATCGACATTTAAAGGAGGAAAAATATTTTCATTCGGATCTGGCGTCTGATTATATAAAACATCTGCCCATTCAGAATATGTTCTTATAGGAATATTATTTGCTATGCACCATTGAATTAAACCTTCAGTGCGCGCCAGGAACCCAGACCACCCTCCCAATAAAACTTGTCCGTAATCAAAATGATTCTCTCCAAATACTACATGATGCTTTGCTATTCTGTCTGCTATCAAACCCTTACAAGCTTCTAAGGTCCATATGTTATCCTTAAAATCGCCAAAGTTCATTCCAAATTGTTTATCATTATTAGGATTATATGCATTAAATACTTTTAAGCTCGGGTCAGCGAAAACACCGGCTGATTTATAACCTAACGCATCTCCACAGGCTTGTTTTAGTTCATAGCTATGAACATGAGGGAAATAACCTCCTGGCTGAATCCATGTATATGGTCTTTCCAAATTATAATAATTTGCGAGTCTAAGTGATTCTTCTGCTAAAGCTTTTAATGCATCAATAGTTAGGTGAACATTATTATAATCAAAATTATAAAATTGAATATTTGATCTCGAACCAAGGTTAATACTACCACCCCAAAAATCAGTTACTTCTACAGTATATTGATCAATCCAACCAGTTTTATCATCAATGAAAACCAGCTTATCAATTGAAGGAAAATAAAGATAGCAATCAGATTTAGAAAAGCTTGAAAAAATTCCACTGGGGCTTGTTACTCTATTTCCATTAGTATTTACATAACCGGTTCTCCTCGCATAATTAATATCAACATTAGCATGTTTAAGATCAATGTTACCTCCATTTATTCTATGAACCCCTGGGTGGTTTATGTAAGAATCTGGTGAAGTGGTCGCGAACCAGTGAGTATCGTGCCATGGCGTATGATCCATCATCTCATGGCCGCTTGCCTGCATTTGTCTTATACCATTTAGATAGTCAGAAGTTATTTGATCTTTACCTAAGTTGATAGCAAAGGTAAATTTTTTATTGTAATTATTGAATAACGCGGCATATTCTAAATATTGTGAAATTGGCTGGTTATCATCTGTTCGGAAAGCGATACCACCTCTTTTTGTAGATGTCTGAGGAAAAATATTGCAAGAAATTATAAGCAATAAAACAATAATAAGTGCAAACATTCTAGGTACAATTAAGACAAGTATTTTTTTTATAAACAGCATTTATATTTATTTTTTTACCAATAAGCTAAAATGTGCGGGCTGTGGAAAATCTTATTGATTGAATCAAGATGAACAATATTTTTACCACCGGTTGTCCCACACACGGGAATAATTTGAACTATTGATTGTTATGTTTTAATTATGTTTACTGCATAAAACAGTTAATTACAGGGAATTGAGTAACTATAAAAAATTGGGTCTATTAGAAATACACAATTTCAAAAAATCAGCCTTACCATTGAGGGAATATGGAAAGACATTTATTTAAACATAATTAAAATTAAATTAAGTAAAAATCATTTATGCACTCTTAATCACTATAATAAGAAAATACGCAGTAATTCAGATTAGTGCTAATTTACTATGAAAATAGGTCGGCCTAAATTTACTTTAGGTGGGTCATCTTTTTTGATTGAGTAAAATCACCCGAGGTTAATCTACAAATATAAACTTCGGTTGAGAGGTTGCAAACACGTAATTAAAAATTAAAATATCATGCTTGATTGTTTTAATTATTTTATGTTCCTTTTTTTCAAATATTCATCTTTTTTAAGGGACTAATGAAATAAGATTGCGATTATTCCATGTGATATTTCTATCAGCAGCATTTACCTGTGTATCTAGAGTAACATCTTGCATTAGGTATCCCACTTGATTTCTAAAATTCCACGTTTCATTTCTGTCAGCAGCATTTACTTGACCGTCACCACTAGCATCTCCGGCAATCATTCCCCAAACACCGGGTTCAAGTTCTTTTGCTCCACCAGTTCCATAATATTGTCCATTTCCAGTTGTAAAATCCCAAGGTGTTAATAATTCTCGCTCGAATCTTAATGGACTTGAACTAATGATAGCAAGGTAATTTCGATGTCTAATTACGATGTAATAATTTCCTGGAGATACAGATAATAAAATATTCTGAGTGATTCCCTCATCAGCCACTAAGTTACCGCTTTTATGTAAAAAGACACTTTTTGATAAAACAGCTGGACCCGAAACGCTCGATCTAAGTTCGACTAAAACCCAGTCAACAACATTTTGGGGTATAGCCGAAACCGTACGCTGATTCTGAGAATATGGAGAAGTTAATGGAACTAAATGATTAGTTTTCAGTATTGTGGACATTGAATCACCAGTGCTCAAGTAAGGGCCCTCGAGAAATAACTTGACAGCCAAGAAATTTTTGGGATCGCAGTAACCAAAACCTGATAATCCAGCATAGTAATGATTTTGAATTTCAATTATACTTAAAGCATCATTATAAATTGCCAGCTCATCAATAGAACCGGCAAAATGATAGCCGCCAGTAATATTCAGCCATCCAATGTTAATGTTTGATGTCAGAGAATCAAAACCACTGTTATATGTTGCAGATGACGTACCTTCGAGGGCTCCATCTACGTATAATCTAAGTTCATTTAAGTTTGCGTCTCTAACTGCAACTACATGGCGCCAATTAGAATTAATAAGCGTTGATGTTCCAGTGGTTGAGAAACCTTCACCAGTTTTTGACTCTAAATGAAATGCCGCCTTTCCAGTTTCATCAATTCCTACCCACCATTGAAGATGTGAACCGGCATCATCTCGACCAATAATGACTTCATTTCCCAATATTGATCCGGGATGTTTAGTCCAAAATTCAATGGTGAAACTGGAACCAACTCCAAAATTAAATTCCGGAGTTGAGGCTATGTTAATTTCAGTATTGGTACCGTTAAAACTCTGTGCTCCATTGACAATACCAGCTGTTGGAGCAGGGGCACTAGTACCGGATAAACCGTTATATCCGTTATAATTATCAGTGAAAATATTGCCAGCCGTCTCGTCCAATTTCCAATAAGATATCATATATGCTGGACAGTCTAATGGCATTGTTCCTTCTGCTTGTGTCACTGTTACTGTTCTGGTTATACCGCCTCCTATTATTGTAATTGTTCCCACCCTTTGACTAATTGTTTCATTCATTAAATAGGTTGCAGTTATTGTTTCGTCATTAGAACCGCTAGTAACTGATAGACTTAGCCAATCCGCGTTATTACTTGCTGTCCAATTTACATTTGAGGTTAGTGTAAATGTGGTAATGCCTGCTGTATTTGCTACAGATTGATTTGATGGTGTTACATCTAGTCTATTTGCCGTGGCTTGTGTAAATGTTACTGTCCTGGTAATCCCTCCTCCAGTAATTGTGATTATTCCTGCTCGCTGACTTGCGGTCGTGTTTGCTGTATAGTTAACCGTTATTGTTCCATTATTTAATCCGTTTGCAGGAGAAACAGTTAACCAATCGGCGTCATCGCTGATAGCCCAGCTAATATTAGAATAAATATCGAATGTAGTGCTTCCTGATAGTGAGGTAACATTTTTATATGTTGGATTAACATTTAAATAATTACTTGAAGAAGATTTATACAGTTTCATTCCGCTAATTCTCACCGTCCCAGATGAATAATTCGAACATCTTATTGTTATATCTATAAGCGAGATGTCTGTCGGAATATTCAAAAGAGAAGTATTACCATTAGTGGATTGTGTCAAATTGTACACCGTCCAACCACTAGTTTGTGCTGGAAATTTATATACCAAATTTTGAGTTCCAACTTTAAATATTACTTCAATATAATCTCCCGAGGATCCTCTTGTCGCAATTTCAAATTGATTTTGGCCTTTCTCAATTCCGCCTAAATTTGTAATTGAACAAATATTTCCCACTTTTTTAATCCAATAACTGTAAGCACTAGTTGAGGGGTACCCTCGGGTTTTATCCAAAGTACCTTCTTCACCCAGATTATATCCATCTGGAAGGTTGTTTACATCCAAATCAACATTTAAGGGAGGAATAATATTTTCGTTCGGATTTGGTGTTTGGTTATATAAAATATCTGCCCATTCAGAATATGTTCTTACCGGGATATTATTTGCAGTACACCACTGAAGTAAACTATCTGTACGTGCCAGAAAACCTGACCAACCACCCAGCAAAACTGCTCCGTAATCAAAATGATTTTCTCCAAATACTACATGATGCTTCGCTATTCTATCTGCTATCAACCCCTTACAATCTTTCGCGGTCCATACATTATCCTTAAAATCGCCAAAATTCATTCCAAATTGTTTATCGTTATCAGGATTGTATTCGTTGAAAACTTTTAGGCTTGGATCAGCAAATACGCCAGCTGATTTATAACCTAGTGCATCACCGCATGCCTGTTTTACTTCGTTCCTATGAACCTGAGGCCAATACCCGCCTGGCTGAATCCATGTATATGGTCTTTGCAAATTATAATAATTTGCAAGTCGAAGTGATTCTTCGGCTAATGCCTTTAATGCATCGATGGTTAAGTGAACGTTAAAATAATCAAAATTATAAAACTGAATATTTTGATTAGACCCAAGGTCAATACTGTCTCCCCAAAAATCAGTCACTTTTACAGTATATTGATCAATCCAACCAGTTTTATCATCAATAAAAACCAGCTTATCAATTGAAGGAAAATAGAGATAGCAATCGGATTTAGAAAAGCTAGAAAAAATTCCACTTGGGCTTATTAATGTATCTCGGCTAGTATTTAAATAACCAGTTCGTTTTGCATCATTAATATCAACATCAGCATGTTTAAGGTCTATTCTAGCCCCTAGAACTCTGTAAACACCGGGATGGTTTACGTACAGATCAGTCGATAAAAAAGTTTGAAACCAATGAGTGTCATGCCATGGGGTATGATCCATCATCTCATGGCCGCTTGCTTGCATCTGTCTTATTCCATTTAGATAATCAGAAGTTATTTCATCTTTGCCTAAGTTGATAGCAAATGTAAATTTTTTATTGTAACTATTTAATAATGCGGCATATTCTAAATACTGTGAAATGGGCTGGTCATCATCTGTTCGGAAAGCTATACCACCTTTTTTAGTTGTGGTTTGAGAATAGGCGTTATTTGCTATTAAAGTAACGGAAACTAGAATACCTATAAATAGTTTGGGAAAAAAAATAGATAGAAAATTTTTAATTAATAGCATTTATTATTTATTATTCTTAATTAGTTTTAGAAACCGCGAGGTCTGAAAACAGTATTAATCAAATAATAATTGGCAATTTTTATTCCACTGTTTTAGGCATCATTGGGGAATAATTTGAACAACATACTGTGTCGTTTTGTATCTATTTATCATTTTATGTCACTACATTCATGGAAAACACAGTACCATTGCAATCGGCTAATTTACTGCACTTTAGCTAATCCAAATTTTGATAGCTAATTTTCATCCTTACATAAAAAATCTACAAAAATTATTAAAAAGATTTATTTAAAATAAAAAAGCTAATTACTTCTACTTAATTAGCTTCTTTAAAAATTAACTTGTTGGGAATTTGATTGCATTTAATTTGACGCTATAAAATACAGTGTCTTTGTTTTAAAAAGTTATTTTTTTTAAACTTCAATAACTCATTCTGGTACTTGCGAAGTAAGATTACGATTATTCCATGTTTCAATTCTATCAGCTGCGTTAATTTGTTAATCCCTATTTGCATCTCCCGCTATCATTCCCCAAACTAGGGATTCTATTTCTGTTGCTCCACCGGTTCCGTAGAAACGCGTATCCGATTATGTTAAATCGTACGGAAGTGGAACTGAGTTAATTATTATCTAATGAAACGGGATCTTTACTCATCACAGCAAGATGGTTGCGATGCCTGATAATGATATAATAACTTCCTGGCTGGACTTGAAGGATAACATCGGATGCCCCGTTATCATCTACAATCGTTCCATCACTCATTAAGAATGCACTTCTGGAAACAACGGCAGGACCGGCAGCTGAACTTCTCAACTCAACTAGCACCCAATCAACTACTCCCGTTGGTATGCTGGCAACTGTCCGTGGATCTTGAGAATATGGGGATGTTGTTGGAACATAATTATTAGTTTTCAGTGCAGTTGACATTGTATTGTCAGCAGTATTATATGGTCCTTCCAAATAAATTTTTGTTTTAAGCAGTACGAATTCATCAATAATCTCTACAGTTTGATTAGTAGCAGTATTTATCTCAACAACATGACCGTTTAAGAATACAACTTTTACTCTTACACTGTCCCTTACTCCACATCCAAAATGCATCACCGGATCATCTTGGGCTAAATATCCATGATTACTGTGTGCTTCTCTATAGCTTAACAATGTATTTCCATCCGGTGTGTATATATATACTTTTGCTCCGTAAGCTCCTATCTGGTTATCTGCTGTCTTCAGTTTCACAAATAAGTGTCTATTGCTTCCGCTATAATCATTTCTATATAATCTGTTATATGCTCCTTTTTGTGCCAATGCAAAATCTACATCTCCATCCCCGTCTATATCTGCAAATGAAACACATCTAGGATCATCTATAGTCCCCGCTGAATAACTTATTTCATTAAATGTTAAATCTCCATTATTTATATACACCTTGGGGGTTATACCAGGTTCATCTGATCCCGGAGTAACCATATCCCAATGACCATCATTATTCAAATCTGCTATGCCTCGCATAAAGACAAGACCTGGTATATTTAGCACTTCACTAAATGTCTTATTCTTATTATTTAAGAATATCTTGTGTCCGCTTACAACATCTAACCACCCATCATTATTCATATCCCAGAATGTTGCTCCATCTGTCCTTTCGCATAAGTTTAACCCACCTCCATGGTTCGGTAACTGAATAAACTGCCCGTTAACGTTTTCCCATATTTCTACACATCTTTGAGGAACATCCTCAAATACTGATATTATTAAATCTATATCTCCATCATTATCAAAATCTCCTGCACATACTCCTTGATCTCCTTTTGAATTTGTTAATCCGTT
>JBGSOQ010000455.1:0-143309 GCA_041739035.1 Ignavibacteriaceae bacterium
TTTTGGAAGGTTAAAACAAAAGTATAGAGTACATAGAGGACTATCTCCTCAAAAAAGAAAAAGTTATTTTAACTGGTATTTTTATTTAAAACCAATTTAATTTTAGCAACACAAAATGACTATTATGCCCATTTCGACCAAAGGGAGAAATCTGTAAAACTGTTTGTTAAAGATTTCTCACCCCGATGAATCGGGGATTCGAAATGACCTTTAAGAGTTTAAGAAAAAATTAAGTGAATACAGAAAAAAGAAAATTAGTTTATTGTGATTTAGGATTGGTTGATTATAAAGAGGCCTGGGATTTACAAAAATCAATTCATCAACTAAGAGTTGAAAATAAAATTGATGATGTACTTTTATTGCTCGAGCATCCTAATACATATACTTTAGGAAAAACTGCTGGCAAGAATAATCTGATTAGTGATAAAAAATATATGGCTGAAAATAAAATTTCTGTTTACGAAATTGATAGAGGCGGAGATATAACTTATCACGGACCGGGACAAATTGTTGGATATCCGATTATCAGCCTAACAAATTGGCTGCAGGATACTCATAAATATTTAAGAGCAATTGAAGAAGTAATAATTAAAGTTTGTTCAGAATACGGATTGCAGGGAACCAGAGTTGATAAATATACCGGGGTTTGGATTGAAGTTAGAAAAATTTGTGCAATAGGAATTAAAGTGAGTCGCTGGATAACAATGCACGGTTTTGCTTTTAATGTTAACACCGATTTGAAATTGTTTAATGGAATTATTCCTTGTGGTATTTCTGATAAAGAGGTTACTTCGTTAAATCTTGAGTTGAAAAAAGAAATATCTTTAAACGAGGTTAAAGAAAAAATCCTTCATCATTTTGATGTAATATTTAATTACGATCAAATTGAGTTTAAAACTAAAGAAGAATTATTGAGTTTAATTTCATAAACCCAAAAGGTTTTTATGTCAAAAAAAATAGTAACACAAACTAAATCGAAGGAGAAAACTTCGATGAAGCCGACAAATGGAAAAGGCTTTTCAATAAAAGTTGGAAAGAACGAATTTGATAAAGAGAAATTATTATACATACTCAAAATGATGTTGACGGCTCGAACTGTTGATAACAAGGCTATGAATTTATTGCGACAGGGTAAAACATTTTTTCATATAGCCGGCTCAGGACATGAGGCTGCGCAACTCGCAATTGGCTTATCATTAGACCCAAATAAAGATTGGCTTTTCCCTTACTACAGAGACCTGGCAACCGTATTGACTGTCGGTGTAACTCCTGAAGAGGTTTTTCTTGGAACATTCGGTAAAGCAAATGATCCCGCAAGTGGTGGAAGACAATTACCTGTTCATTGGGGCTCAACAAGAATAAATATTCCTTCACAATCATCACCAACAGGAACACAGTTTTTACAGGCGGTAGGAACAGCACTCGCTTCTGTTAAACGAGGCGAAAGAAATATTTCTTATGTCAGCAGTGGTGAAGGTACAACATCGCAAGGTGAATTTCATGAAGCAGTAAACTGGGCAAGTCGTGAAAAACTGCCAGTGCTTTTTGTTATCCAAAATAACAAGTACGCAATCTCTGTTCATGTTTCAAATCAAACGGGAGGAAAAGATAGTTCAATCGCAGAAATGATGGAAGGTTTTCATAGTCTGTATCGCGAACGTATTGATGGAACAGATTTTTTCAAATCTTATGAGAAGATACAAGAAGCGATAGAATATATTAAAGCCGGTAAAGGTCCAGCTTTAATTGAAGCTGAGGTCGTAAGATTAGAATCACATTCATCCTCAGACGATCAGAAAAAATATCGTGATAAAAAAGAACTTGAAGAAGATTTGAAAAATGACCCGATTGAAAAATTTGCCCAAATACTTATGGCAAAGGAATTAATTACACAAACCCAATATGATGAATTAAAGAAAACTGTTAATGATGAAGTAAGTGAAGCAGCAGACAGAGCACTTAATTCTGCTGATCCACATACAGGTGAAGCAGAAAAATATGTTTTTGATGAAAGCGGCTTTAAAGAAACTTTGAATTACGAATCTTCATCTCCATCTGGAAATAAAATTGTTATGGTTGATGCAATCAATCATGCATTACACGAAGAAATGGAAAAAAATCCTGAGATGTTCATCTTTGGTGAAGATATTGAAGACGCAAAAGGTGGAGTGTTTACAGCAACTAAGGGTTTATCAACAAGATTTACAAAGAAAAGAGTTTTCAATTCTCCGCTAGCAGAGGCTAGTATTATGGGTGTAGCAGTTGGTATGTCTTTAGCGGGTTTGAAACCAGTTGTGGAAATTCAATTTGGTGATTACATCTGGCCAGCATTTATGCAAATGAAAAATGAAATGGCACCGATGAGATATCGATCTAATAATGCCTGGTCTGCACCCGTTGTAACTCGTGTTGCCGTTGGTGGCTATATTCATGGCGGATTATGCCACAGCCAAAATATAGAAGCATTCTACTCGCACATTCCGGGAATTTTTATTGCATATCCAAGCAATGCAACTGATGCAAAAGGATTATTAAAAACTGCGTGCAGAATTAATGATCCGGTTCTATTCCTTGAGCATAAAGGTTTGTACAGACAAAGTTTTGCTATCACGCCGGAACCGGATGACAATTATTTATTACCATTCGGAAAAGCTAAAGTTGTAAAAGAGGGAACAGATATTACAGTTGTTTCCTGGGGTGTTTCTTTGTGGGACTCAATGATTGCTGCAAAGAAATTAGAAGACGAAGATTATTCAGTTGAGGTAATTGATTTGAGAACAATTGTTCCCTTGGATGAAGAAACAATTTATAATTCAGTTAGGAAAACAAATAAAGTTATCATCATTCATGAGGATACTTTATTTGGTGGATTTGGTGCAGAGATAGCAGCACGGATTGCAGATAATTGTTTTCAACAACTTGATGCACCGGTGAAAAGAATTGCAGCTAAGGATGCACATATTCCTTATGCTCCGATATTGGAGAATGAAGTTCTTCCAAGTCGTGATGATATTTATAAAGGAATAAAAGATTTACTTAAATACTAAAAAATTTCTTTATCGATTGGTGAGAAGAATATCAATCTGTATTAAGATTCAGATATCTCTATTCGCCCGATATGACACAATAATTGAAAATTGAACATTTTGAATTTAACATTCGTAAAAAGGATTTAATATGGATATCATAATGCCTAAAATGGGTGAGAGTGTAAATGAAGGCACAATAATTAAATGGCATAAAAAAGTTGGTGATGTTGTAAAACTTGACGAAATAATTTTTGAAATCAGTACTGATAAGGTTGATACTGAAATTCCCGCAGCATCAGCCGGACTGCTTTCAGAAATTTTAGTTAAGGAAGGTGAAACTGTTGAAGTAGGAACTGTTGTTGCAAGAATTCAAGCAAATGATAGTTCAAACAATGAAGTTGTCATCTCGAAGGATCCCGAAAACTTTCAGGATGATAAATCTGTACAATCAGACGCAAATAAGATTTCTCTCCCGATAAATCGGGATCGAAATGACAATAATCAGACTTCAACCTCAGAAGTATCCACAAAGCCAGCTGTTTCTGGAAATGTAATTGAAATTGCAATGCCAAAGATGGGTGAGTCTGTTATGGAAGGGACGATCATTAAATGGCATAAAAAAGTTGGTGATGCAATTAAAAAAGATGAAATGATTTTTGAAATCAGCACAGATAAAGTTGATACAGAAATTCCTTCGCCGGAAGCAGGAACATTAGCAGAAATACTTGTAGGTGAACAGGAAACCGTTGAGGTTGGAACTATTGTTGCTAAACTTTCTGTTGGCGGTAACGTAAAGATTTCTCAAAGTGACAAACAAGACAAAGTTCAGGAGCAAGTTCAGGTTCCAGTTCCAGAAGTAAAATCTATGCACGACAATTTTGCAAAGAACTTAGATATCCAATCAAAGGAACAGGGAACAGGTTCAGGATTTTATTCTCCCCTTGTTTTAAGCATCGCACAAAAAGAAAATGTTAGTTTCGATGAATTAAAATCAATACAGGGTACTGGTTTAGAAGGAAGAATTTCTAAGCGGGATATACTTGCTTACATCGAGAAAAGAAAAACGGGTAAAGTTCAAGTAAAAAAAGAAATTAAATCTGCTTCTCCTGTACCATCTTTTGTCCCATCAACTTCTCAGACTGTTTATAATGAGGCAGATGTTGAGAGAATTCCAATGGATAACATTCGCCAGCGAATAATGGATCATATGGTTCACAGCCGCGATACATCTGTTCACGTTACAGGTTTGATTGAAGTTGATATAACAAGAATTCATAATTTTATTAAAGCAAAGAAACAAGAGATTCTAAAAAGTGAAAATGCAAAGATTACTTACATGTCCTTTATTGCTGATGCAGTTGTAAAATCATTAAAAAAATATCCACTTGTAAATTCTAGTATTGATGGAAATACAATCCTGCAAAAGAAATTCATTAATCTTGGTATTGCTGTAGCTATCGAACCTACAGGACTAATAGTGCCCAACATTAAAGGCGCTGGAGATAGAAATGTAATCGGTCTTGCAAAAGCAATTGCTGATCTTGCAAATCGTGCACGAACAAAAAAACTTACTCCCGATGATATTAGTAACGGAACTTTTACAATTACAAATTATGGCGTATTCGGAACTATATTTGGAACGCCAATAATAAATCAACCGGAAGTTGCAATACTTGGAGTTGGTGCTGTTCAGAAAAAACCTGTTGTAATTGAGGTTGATGGTTCTGATACTTTTGCAGTAAGACACATTATGGCATTAACACTTTCACACGATCATCGTTTGGTTGATGGAATGTTAGGCGGCATGTTTTTGAAGAACATTAAAGATACTTTAGAAAATTTTGAAGGAATATAGAGTAAAAATCCTAGAACAGACTTTAGTCTGTTTATCGCTCAGAATGAATTCTGAGTTACGAGAATATTTGATTAAGTTTAGAAAGAATTATGATAAACCAACATCAACGCGCATTTAAAGAAGAAGCTGAAAAATCCAACAAAGATTTGGGCAAAAGACCTGATTGGCTTAAAGTAAGATTACCAATCGGAGAAAATTACTCGGATGTAAAAAATCTTATGCGTAGACAAAAACTTAATACTGTTTGCGAGGAAGCTAAATGTCCAAATATTTCAGAATGCTGGAATCATCGCACTGCAACATTTATGATTCTTGGTGATACTTGTACACGCAGCTGCGGCTTTTGCAACATTAAAGTTGGAATACCAAACGAACTTGATATTGAAGAACCAAAACGTGTTGTTCAATCTGTAGTAGAATTAAATCTTCGTCATGTTGTAATAACATCTGTTAACAGAGATGAATTGAAAGATGGCGGCTCAACAATATTTAAAGAATGTGTGAGATTAATTCGTGAACAAAAACCTGATTGCACAGTAGAAATTTTAATTCCGGATTTTAAAGGTGAAGAAGAAGCATTTAAAATTATTATGCAAAATCCACCGGATATCTTAAATCATAATATGGAAACTGTACCAAGAATTTATCATGTAGTTAGGCCTCAGGCAAAGTATGAGAGAAGTTTAAAACTGATCAAATGGTTTAAATCTAAGCAGCTAAAAACTAAAAGCGGAATAATGGTTGGCATTGGTGAAAAGCCGGAAGAAGTTTTAGATTTAATGAAAGATTTGGTTGCGCACGGATGTGATATTCTTACTATCGGGCAGTATTTGCAGCCCACCAAGATGCACTTACCTGTTGATCGCTTTGTAAATCCAGATGAATTTAAAATGTATAAAGAAGAAGGTCTTAAATTAGGATTTAAGATTGTGGAATCATCACCATTGGTAAGAAGTTCATATCATGCAGATGAGCATGCAAGAGCTATTTTTAAGGCAGATTAATAACAATTTATTTAAATGAATTATCATTTATTCTTAACATTAATCTGCTTATTTTAACATCTCAAAAAATCAATAAAGCTAATTATCGAATATTTATACTTAATGAATTTTAAATCCACTTTCTTTATCCTTTTGCTGCAAATATCTTTATCTATAAGTGTAATTGCTCAAGAAAATCAGACCATTCTTACAAAACCAATGGATGATGATAATTCTAAATTCACAAACGTAGGTAATATCGGTTTAACAATAACAAACTTTGGAACTTATGGACATGGTTTTTCACTTTGGCCAGATCAGCCTAGTTGTGAATATCCAAAAGGATCTGGTATTGAACATATTTTTGATGGCGGATTATGGATTGGTGGAATAATTCGTGGTAACTCCGAGCCATTTGTAACCACAGGTGCGATTGATGCTACTTCGGTTGCAGCCAGAGGTGGTGGATTTGAGTTTACTAATAAATCCGGAGAAAAAGTTGTGGAAAGATCTTCGTTATTTGATTCTCCATTTTTTCAGCCTTCTGCAATTTCACATCAGGATTTTGTGATGAATTATACGGATTCTAACACTGTCTTAAGTAATGGGGAACCTATCACAGGACATAATCCGCTTGGAGTAGTTGTTAGACACGAAACTTATGCGTGGAATTTTCCTTTTGCAGATTTCTTTGTAATAATGAATTACACAATTAAAAATACCTCCAGCAAATTTATTGATAGTGTTTATGTTGGATTGTGGACCGATGCAGTTGTTCGTAATACCAGAATTACAGGAAGACCGAGTGGAAGTGCATTCTTTAACAAAGGCGGTAACGGATATAATGATTCTATAAAAATTGCTTATGAGTTTGATTCAAATGGTGATCCCGGTTTTACTGATAGCTATCTTGGAATTCAATATTTAGGTTCAGAACCAAGGTTGGTTGATAAGATTTTAGTACAAGGAGATTCGATTCCCACAGTAAATTTTGTTAGCTGGCAATTTAGAAATACTGATGATCCAAACTTTTTTGCACCACAAGATGACCTTGGTAGATTTTCTAAGATGCAGGGTTATTTTGGAGGATCAAATAGATGGAAAGACGGTATTAATCCATCATCACTTAAAACTCCATCAAACAGATCAATATTTTTATCTAACGGTCCATTTTCATCAATAGCTCCTCATGATTCTATCAATGTTGTTTTTGCAATCGTAACTGCAAAAAAATCTGGAAATGATCCAGCCTCATTAGATACCGAAGAACAAAAAGCTAATTTATATTTAAGTGCTGATTGGGCGTTGCGCGCATATTTTGGTGAAGACAGAAATAGAAATGGTGTTCTTGATCCGAATGAAGATCTTGATGGTGATGGAGAAATTACAAGATATATTCTTCCAACTCCACCTACTACACCAAAAGTAAAAGTTGTACCTGATAATCAAAAAGCAACTATCTATTGGGATAGGCGAGCAGAGTTTTCTATTGACCCGATTTCAGGCAAACAAGATTTTGAGGGTTATAAATTATACAGAACACAAGCAGGATTCGATTTAACGCAATCACAAGACCTGCAAAATTCGTTAGTAGTCCTGGCAGAATTTGATAGCACAGGAAACAGCATAGGTTATAATACAGGATTTTCCGAAGTTCGATTAGACGAACCTATAACATTTCCAAATGACACAACGAAGTATTACTACAAATTTGAAATACCAACTTTACTTAACGGTTGGCAATACGTTTTTTCTGTAACTGCATTTGATGAAGGCGACCCTGAAAATGATCTTGATGTTTTAGAATCAAGTTCAATTGCAAACTATGAGAGAATTGTTCCTGGCACACCTGCAGTTGAAGATGAAGATATTGAAGTAGGTGTTTATCCAAATCCTTATTACGCAAATGCTGTTTGGGATGGAAGTTCTGAAAGATTGCGTAAAATTTATTTCTATAATCTGCCAGCGGAGTGTGAAATAGTAATTTATACTTTATCAGGTGATATTGTAAAAACAATTTTACACGATGCTTCAAGCAATGGATCAGATACAAGGTGGTTCCAAAATTATGCAAGTGATGGAAAGCAGCGATTTGCAGGCGGTGAGCACCCATGGGATCTTGTAACAGATAATGATCAGGCTGTAGCAACCGGATTATATTTATTTACTGTAAAGAACAGTAAAACTGGTGATATTAAAACTGGAAAATTTTTAATTGTTAAATAATTAGGAGACCTAAATGAAAACCACATTTTACATTCTGTTTGCAGTTTTATTCATCACATCGATGAATTTAATTGCACAAACCTATCCGGAAATATCCATTAGAGATATTCAATATCAAAATCCGGATTCTTTGCTTACCATTGGAGATAGACCTTCACCATTCACTGGTGATACAGTTACCATAACAGGTATTGTAATGAATCCAACTTTTACAAATGGATCTGCTACTTTAGTATCAGGTGCGCCAGCAGTACATTTGATGGATACAAGCGATACAGAATATGGTGGAATACTCGTAAGATTTCCAAATCCATCAAGTGCTGCATTTAATGCTCTTGACTCAGGTACAGTTGCAAAGTTTACTGGGATTGTTAGCGAGTTTAATGTTACAACACAATTTAATCTTATAGAATTTGATGGCTCAACAATTTTAGACTTCAAACCAAAACGCACACCTGTGCTTCTTACATTGGATTCCTTAAATATTTTGGGAAGTCCTGAAGGAAATATACTTGCAGAAAAATGGGAGGGTGTGTATGTGGAGGTTAGAGATGTAACTGTTGGCTCAAACAGTATTGGCTCAGGTGCATTTTCAGTATTCGATTTAAACAGTACTGAAGTTAATGTGGGAAATGAATCTGCTTACATTCGTAATGCAACACCGCCTCAACCGGGAACAAGATTAGAATATGTTCGCGGGTATATTCAAAATAGAATTAACTTTGGTGGATTAACTAATATGATGATTATTATGCCTGTTGATTCAACTGATTTTAAGGTCGCACAATTTCCGCCTCTGATAACTAATATCGTTAGGAATCCTATACTAGTTGCCCCCGGACAAGATGTAACGGTTACAGCCAAGATAAAAGATGTTGATGGTACTGTTGCAGATGCAAAATTGTATTGGAGAAAAAATTCTTTATCTAATGTAGAAGTTGCTATGACAACTGTGAATGATTCAACCTATCAGGCAATCATTCCTTCTCAAACTGATTCGTGTGTTGTTGATTACTTTTTAACTGCGATTGATAATCAAGGAAATACTTCTACAACTCCATCAGATACTGCTCGAAACAGATATTTTTATTTAGTTCTTGATAGACCTTTAACAATACAGGATTTGCAATACAGTCCTTTTGGAAGCGGTTTTAGTGCATATAATAGTTATGAAGTAACTGTTAGTGGAATCGTTACGTCTGATACATCTGATATTCCTCTTGGGCCTCAAGTTATTATACAAAATGGCACCGGTCCCTGGAGTGGAATTAGAATTAATGGTACCGAAACTTTAAATCTTGTTAAAGGTGATGATGTTACAGTTACGGGCACTGTAATTGAAAACTTTAGTGTTACAAACATTACAGGAATAAATAGTGCAGCAAGCTTTACTGTAAACTCCACCGGTAATCCTTTACCAGCACCCGAAGCACTTTCGACAGCCGATATTAATTTTAAGACAAGCGGAACAATTTCCGCAGAACAATGGGAAAGTGTTTTAATAAAATATTCTAATGTTACTGTTACTGATGAAAATGCAGATGGTGGTGCAGGACCAAATGTTACGGGTAATCCTAACTTTGGTGAAATTCTTGTTGCTGATTCAAGTTTAGTCAATACAAGAGTTGAACTTCAGGATGGTAATCATCAATACCATAATTTCTGGGAAGCACCTTTAGAATTTGTACCCACAAGAGTTATGGTTGCAGATGTTATGGATGAATTAGTTGGAATTATGTTTTACTCATTTGGTAACTATAAACTTATTCCGAGAACAGATGCTGATTTTGTAAATTACTCTGTAGGTGTTGAAGATCAATTAAATACAGTTTATGATTATAAACTTGAACAAAATTATCCAAATCCATTTAACCCAAGTACTAAAATAAATTATTCACTTCAAGCAGAAGGTTTGGTAACTCTTAAAGTGTTTAATATACTCGGACAGGAAGTAGCAACATTAATTAACGACTTCCAAACAGCAGGTTCTCACTCTGTTAATTTTGATGCAAGTAAGCTTTCATCCGGAATTTATTTATACAAGATAGATTCCAATGGGTTTACACAAACTAAAAAGATGATGCTAATTAAGTAATGGGCTCGTTTGAAAATAGAGTTCAGTCATTAGTCATTTCGATCACGATAAATCGGGATCGAAATGACATCTACAAAAGTAATTTTTAAGAAATGAAAACTGAGAAACATTTAACTAAATATTTCTTACTCCTGTTTACAATGGGAATAATCTCTTTCTATTCTTGTTCGGAGGATTTTCCGGATCAGCCAAATGGAAATATTCCTCCGGATACAGGAATGTTCTTATATCCCGATTCAACCGTTTCGCAGCAGCCAAGCCGACTAATCGTGCATTGGTGGGGCGATGATCCGGATGGATTAATCATTGGATATTATTTTAAGTGGGAAGGAATTGAAACACAATGGACCTTCACCACTAAGAATGATAGTATATTTTCTTTACCAATTGGATCTTCAGACACCACATATAATTTTTTAGTTTCCGCAGTTGATGCACAGGGAAATGGTAAATATGATTCGCAGGTTTTTCAAAATGGAATTGATTTTGGTGCAGAACCATTCATTGATAAAAACAATAATGGTGTTTATGATGACGGTGAATTTTATTACGATTTAGGTTTGATTGATCCGACACCATCATCAACATTATTTCCAATCAGAAATAGTGCACCGGTTTTAAGCTGGAATGAGTTATCATTTTTACCTGATACCTCTTTCCCAGTTGTTACAGTGGCATGGAATGCTTCTGATCTTGATGGTGATGAATCCATTACAAATATTCAAATTGCTCTAAATGATACAAATAATTTTGTTTCAGTACCCGGCAGTGTTAGATTAGTTACTCTTAGGGGAATTAATCTTAATTCCGGTAACCCGGAAGTCGAAATATTAATCAACGCTTCACCACAAAATATTCATTCTGAAAAACTTCAAGGATTATTGTTAAATGCTGATAACAGAATTTTTATTAGAGCCGCCGATCTTTCAGGTGCATCATCTGAGATAATTCAGTTACCGGATGCTTCATCAAACTGGTTTGTTAAAAATCCTAAGGGAGAAGTTTTAATCTTTGATGACTACAGGGGTAACTCAACATCGGATCTACAAACTACTCAATTTTATAATCAGGTATTTTCGACTATGAATACCGGAGTATTAGCTGATAAGTTTGATGTTTTTGATCTAGCAAAAAATTCTATTGCATTCGAATCAGTTACGCTTCTGGAAACTTTAAAGTTATTTAAATATGTTTTTTGGTATTCAGCTTCAAATCCAAGATTAGATTTATTAAACATTGTTACTGAAAAGTATAATCAGGCAGGAGGCAAAATTGCTTTCTCAATGACGTTCCAGGATTCAAGCTCAACTTTCTTATTTGATCTTTCATCACTTCAAGGATTTTTACCAATTGACAATGTAAGTCCGATTTTAGGTAATGGATTTTTATTGTTAGGTGCAGATATACTTCCTTCAACACAAAATGATTTTCCCGTTTTAGAGACTTCAGTTACAATTTCTTTTTCAAGATCCTATTCACCTAACAATATTATAGCAGAAAATATTTACGATCTGTATGATAGAAATGGTGTTGTTCTTGGCAATATTGCATTCAGAACTACAACAAAAAATTTATTTTTTATCGGGATGCCGCTTCATCAATGTAATGGTGGATCTGCAAATGTTCCCGCTCTGCTTAGTAAAATCTTTTTTGAGGATTTTGGAGTAACTCCATGATAAAAAGATTTACAATTCTTCTGATACTCCTTAATTCGTTTCTGATTTATTCGCAGGATACAGGGAATCTTTCCGGTACTATAAAGGATGCGAGCAACGGAGATGCATTACCTGGTGTAAATGTTATTTTAAAAGGTACTTACTACGGTGCTGCAACTGATATTAATGGAAAATTTAAGATCAACAATATTTCCATTGGAAGTTACAACGTTGATATTTCTTTGATTGGATACAAAACAGTTCAGTACACTGGAATTCAAATTGAAAATAATAAAACAATAGAGCTTGATGTAAAACTTGAAGAAACAGTTCTTACACTCGATCAAGATGTTGTTGTTATTGGTGAAAAGCCTTTAATGGATGTTGAAGAAACACAAAGCAAAAAAACAATATCAAAAGAAGAATTAGATATTGCGGTACTAGAAAATATTAATGATATAGTAACGCAGCAATCAGGTGTTGTAAAGTCTGATAATGCAATTCATATCCGCGGCGGCAGAGCTTATGAAAATGCTTTTTTGCTAGATGGTGTTTCCGTTCAGGATCCGCTTGCTGGAACAGGTTTTGGTTTGCAGCTTTCAGCAAATGCAATTGAAGAAGTTGAAGTTATAACCGGTGGATTTAATGCTGAGTTTGGACAGGCGACATCTGGAATTGTGAATGTAAAAACCAGAGAAGGCGGCATGAAATATTCCGGATCGATCTCTTACAAAAGAGATTACCTTGGTGATAAATCTTCTTACCACGTTTTTAATACAGATATCATTGAAGGAAACTTTAGCGGACCTGAACCAATCACATCATTCATTTTACCGGCATTGGGATTACAGATTCCGGGTGAGTTAACTTTCTTTGGAAGTTTTTATACCGGATTGTCTGACGGTATAACACAGGGATATTATAAACCGACCGCAAACCAGTTAAATTCGTCTATCTTTAACGGAACTCAATTTGCACCAAAGGCAGAAAACAATTGGTTCTGGCTTGCTAAATTAACATACAAGTATTCACCGACTTTAAAGTTTTATTATTCATTCAATCAATCGGTTAACATTAATCAGAACTCGACATCTTTACAGTCAAATCTTGAGTATGTGGAGCCAAGTCCGGGTTACCAGTATAATTTTCAAAATATTTTAGATAATGCTAATACGTTTACGCATAATAATACTTACAACTCATTTGGAATCACTCATACACTAAGCTCCTCAACTTTTTATGAACTTAAAGTAAACAGTTTCTTTACAAATCTGCGTGCCGATGCAAACGGCAGCGACTGGTATTTGTACAATGAGCCAAAGGATATTGTAAACTTTCCAATCGAATATTTCAATTTAGACAGAGACACAATCGGTGTTATTCCCGGTGATGGATTCTGGGATGTTGGAAATCCATTTACATGGCGTGACCATTATTTTCAGGAATTTTCTGTACGCGGTGATCTAACAAACTTCTTTGATGAAAAAAATAAATTTAAAGCAGGATTTAATTTTCAATTTCAGGAAATGCAGGTTATTGATATTTATAAACCATGGATTGGTGAACTTGGTTTGAATAATGATATTTATAAAGTTTATCCTGCAGTCGGGTCAATGTATGCTCAGGATAATATTAATTTTAGTGGAATGATTTTAAATTTTGGATTAAGGTTTGATTATTGGTTTCCCGGCAAATATGTTGATGACGCAGTAGCAAATCCAGAGGTGGTAACCATCCCTGACGAAGTACGAGATAAATATTACGAAGATACTTATCCTTGGTTTGGCGGCAGAAGATGGAAGGGAAGACTCAGTCCCCGTTTAGGAATTTCTCATCCTGTGTCTGATAATCAAACGTTATTTTTTTCTTACGGACATTTTAGTAAGTGGCCCAATTCTAAATTTGTTTATGCAAAATTAGATCCTTTAAATGCTCAGTCATCATTCCAACGATTTGGTAATCCTAACTTAAATCCTGAAACAACTGTTGCATACGAACTTGGTTTGAAAACTCAGTTTTCGTCTGATGATGTCTTAACTGTAACAGCTTATTATAAAGATATTTTTGATTACATAAACACAAGAACAGCCAGAATTGTTTCTCCGCGATTTGCCACTGAGAGTTTTATCACCTATGTAAATTCAGATTATGCTCGTTCTCGCGGAATCGAATTAGAATATCGAAAAAGAATTGGAAAGTGGTTTAACGGAATTGCTTCTTTTACATATGCAATCGTAACAGGTAAAAGTTCTTCCGCCGATGAAGGTGTTTTGGTTTTACAAGGCGATCTAAATGAATCAATCAAAGAACAATATGTCCCCTGGGATAGACCTTTAACAGCATCTTTGTCTACAAGCTTTTATGTAGCAAGAGGTGAACCATTGTTTGGTTTAGCACCGGGAATTTTAGATGATTATAATCTTTACTTAAGATTCTTTTTTCAATCAGGTAAAAGATACACGCCTGCAGTTTTTACAGGCTTTGTTGATGAGGATGGAAGAGCTGAATATGAGACGGATTTTAATAACAGATACAGCAAAATTGGAGATGACTGGTTATGGGTGGATTTAAACTTTGAAAAGTATTTTCAATTAATGGATTTGAAATTCTCTCTTTTTGTTGAAGTCAACAATCTGCTTGATAGACAAAACTCTGCAATTATTAATCCTGTTACGGGCAGAGCGTATGAATATGGGGATAATTTACCTGCAAGCTTTAACGATCCGAGATATCCGGATGTACAGGCTCCAGTTTCTCCATATCCATATAATCCTGCAAGATATTTAACTCGCAGAAATATAAAATTTGGTGTGAGTATAAGATTTTAATATGAAATATTTAATTACAATAATTTTTACGGTGTTAAGCTTTTCTGAAATTAAACCGCAGTTATTTCCTGTGCTTGGTGAACAGCGTGCAGGAATATCAACAGCACAATTCTTAAAAATTGGTGTTGGCGGCAGAGCAACAGCAATGGGCGATGCCTTTGTGGCAGTTGCAAATGATGTTTCAGCTTTGTACTGGAATCCTGCGGGTTTAACTCAGTTTGCAGAAAACCAAGTTATGTTTGCTCACAATCAATGGGTTGTGGATATCAATCACGATTTTATTGGTGCTGTTTATCATCTTGATGATGAAAATACTTTTGGTGTTTCACTTACTTCGCTTTCTATGGATGAAATGAAAGTAACAACCGAATATGCACCTTTTGGTACCGGAGAATATTTTGGATTTAGTGATTTGGGAATTGCAATATCTTATTCAAAAAAAATGACGGATCAGTTTAGTTTTGGTGCATCCGTAAGATACATTGAAGAATCTTTAGACAAACTTAAGATGCGTGGAATTATGATTGATCTGGGTACTTATTATTGGACAGGATTAGGAAGTACAAGATTCGCTGTGGCAGTAACAAACTTTGGTAATGATCTTGCCCCTGATGGTGAAGTGGTACTTGTTGGAAACAGAACAAATTCTGAGTGGCAATCCTTTTCACCACCGACGATGTTTCGTATAGGATTTGCACTTGAACCTTATGAAGATGATGAGCATAGAATAACAACATCAATACAACTTAATCATCCAAATGATAACAGTGAAAACGTATCTTTAGGTGCAGAATATGTATGGAATAATATGTTCTTTGCCCGTGCTGGATATAAAATAAATGTTGATGAACAAGATTTTACATTCGGTGCCGGAGTGAATGTTCCGGTAAGTATTGCTAATATAAGCGTTGATTATGCTTTCGCAAACTTTGCTAGATTAGGATCGGTACATAGATTTTCAATTACACTTGGCTTATGATAAAAATTAAATACATAAAATATTTCGTATCAATATTAATTCTACTTAGCATAACTTCCTGTTATGATAAATTTGATATTACACAGTTTGATACCGATGATCCGGGCAATATTGAAGGAGATACAATTTATATTAAACTTAATCCCGATTGGGAAGGGTTTAATCACCCTGAAGATATAATTGTTGGAAGAGAGCCATTAATTTATGTTGCAGATACTGATAACGATCAAATCGTTATGCTTAATCTTGACGGTCAGAGATTAAGTTCCCGTTCAATAAAACATCCGGTTGCAATTGCGGAAGATTATAAATTAAATCTAATTGTGTGTGCACAGTTTGATACTTTGGGACAAACTTTCAGTGCGGTATATAAGATTGATTTAGTTGCTTCAAATCATGATCTGGCAACTGCACCAATAAAAAGAATATTGCCACAAATAGCTGATCTTAACAAACCTGATAGAAAATACACCGGTGCTGCAGTTTTTTATGATAACTCTTATTTGATTGCTCGAACAGGACCAAATAATTCAAATCTCATTGATCCTGATAATTCGTTAATGCGTTTTGAAACTAAGAATGATGGAACGACCGATACACTTATTGGAAGAGTACCCTTACTTTCACCAACCAGCACAGGCATTTTATCTGTAAACAATGTTAGCTGCATAAAATCTTTCAACAAAAGAAATTATGATATTGTAGTTAATCTGGTTGGAGAAAATAGTTTTAAGACACAGTGGTTCAGATATGTGTCTTCACAGGATTTTACTGGTTATGAAAATAATTTAACTCCTGCCGCTAGTGATTTAATGACTCCAGGATTTTTCTCTCAACCGCAAGGATCTGAAATAGATCCATCAGGCAATATCTATGTTGCAGAATCGTCAAGGGATAGTGTTTATAAATTTAATTCATTCGGAGATAAATTAATCGGTTTTGGCGGACCAAGAGTTTTTTCCGAACCCTATGCAGTAGCATTTTTTGATAAAATACTTTATGTAGCTGACAGAGGGAATAACAAGATACAAAGATTCATTTTATCAACGGATGTGCAATGAGAACATTAAAATATTTTTTCTTTTCAATTCTTCTTGCTGGATTTCTTTTTCCACAATCTATAATTATTAACGAAATATATAATTCAAGCGGAAATAATGAATGGCTGGAATTATTAGTTGTACAGGATAGTCTTGATATTAGAAACTGGGATATAAGAGATTTTAACAGCAGCGGAGTTGCACAATTACCACTTACATTTACAAACAATGCTGTGTGGAGTAACCTTAAAAAAGGAACTGTAATTGTAGTTGCCAGACCAGAAAATTCTTTTTCAGAAGATTTGGACCCAAGTGATTATTTGTTGATCGTTAAATCAAGCAACGCATTGTATTTCTCCGGTAATGTTTTTTTATTTGCAGGAAGTTCTGAAGCGGTTCAGCTAAGAAACGCAACTGATTCACATATATTTGGTGTTTCGTGGGGTGCATCTAATTCAGGCAGCTTGCCCAGCCCTAAAGTTCATTTTACCAGCACATCTTCCAGTAATACTTCAACATTCTTTAATGGTAGCGATGTTTCCCAATTAACAATTACATCAAACTGGACACAAAACGGTACATCGTCATTAGGAATCGGCAATACACAAAATAATATTAATTGGATACTTTCTTTAAGAGCACGTGTTGAAGGATCAGGAACTGTGACACTTAATCCTCAAATTGTCTCAGGTGATTCAGTAATCAATTTAACTTTTAACTATGAAAGAGAACCTCAATACAATATCAACAAATTAAAAATTGTTTTTCCAGAAGGATTCATTTGGTCGCAAAGTTCTGCGCAAATTTCAATAGAAAATTTTACCTCAACAACTATAGTTTTAGGAGATACAATTCTTTTTTCCGATGTTAATTTTTTGGATGATTCGGTTATAATATCTATAGCTGATGTAATAACTCCCATATTCACAGGAAAGTATAAATTCATATTTCAATCTGGTATAGATTTAGTTCTTGGTGATGTTAGTCCTTCTCCAATCTTAACAGTTTATGGTGCACCAATTCCAATTGCAGACGCAAAGATAAATGATGTAAACGGTATTGGAATTAATTTAGGAGATTTAGTAACTATAAGGGGAATCGTAACTGTAAGTAATCAGTTTGGGAGTCCCAGTTACATTCAAGATAACAGCGGCGGTATTTCTATATTTGGATCAATTTTTTCTAATGCAGTGCAGCCCGGTGATGAAGTGTTGGTCTCCGGTACAATAACTCAATTTAACGGATTAAACCAGCTTGAATTACCTCTGCTTCATTCTATTATAAGCAGCGGAAATACCGTTGAACCATTGCTTACCACGCCATCAATGCTTAGTGGTGATGGAGTTGGAGGAATTGAAAATTATGAGGGAAGGTTAGTTCGTGTTAATGGAGTAATAGTTACTGAATTAAACGGAAGCACATTCAGCAATTGGGCGTATAAAAATTATATGTTAACTGGTTCAAGCAGTTCTGATACTGTCCAGATAAGAATAGATAATGATACTCAAATTATCGGAATGGTAGCACCTGCAGGAAGATTCGATGTAGTTGGAGTTTTAAGTCAATATAAAACTGCATTACCATTTATAGGTAATTATCAGTTAATGCCGAGATTCTCATCAGATATAATTTCAGACGGACCAATAATTGAAAATTTTCCAGAAGAAGTTGATCTTACTCCAACTTCAATTACTTTAGAATGGAGTACAATCAATCCAGGTACTTCAAGAATTCGTTATGGCATTACTACTAATTATGAACTTGGAATTGTTGAACCTGATACTGACTTAAGAAATATCCATAATGTAACAGTAAATGGACTTGATGCTGCTACAATTTACAATTTACAAGCATTTTCAGTAGCTGATTCTGATACGAGTTATTCTAGCAATATAATATCCAGTACAACATCTACTTTTCCCACAACAGGTGAGATTAATGTTTACTTTAGTAAAAATGTAAATACAAGTGTTTCATCAGGTGTTAGTGCAAATGAAAATGCAAACTTTGCAACAGTACTCATTCAAAAATTAAATAATGCCAAGCGTTCTATCGATGTTGCCCTTTATAGTTTAAGTGGAGTGGTAGGCGCCAATATCGCAACCGCATTGGTTAATGCAAAAAACCGAGGTGTTAAAGTAAGAGTTATCGGAGAGTATGATACCAGAACAACCGCACCCTGGACAACACTTACAAGCAATGGCATTCCTTATATAAATGATGCTTATGGAATTAATGATGGAAGCGGATTACATCATAATAAATTTTTTGTAATTGATTATCGCGGCGGTGCTCCGGATAGTGTGTGGGTTATTACTGGTTCATGGAATCCGACCGATCCAGGTACAAATGATGACAGACAAAATTTAGTTCTGATTCAGGATGTTGCATTAGCTGGTGCATATACTGTTGAATTTCAAGAAGAGTGGGGAAGTAATACAGATATTCCTAACTCACAAAATTCAAGATTTGGTTCAAGAAAGTTAAATAACACTCCGCATAATTTTGTAATCGGAGGCGTTAAAATACAAAGCTACTTTAGCCCAAGTGATGGAACTACATCAAGAATTGCAAAGACTCTTAGTAAGGCTGAGAAATCTATTAATGGATCTATAATGACATTCACAAGACGCGATTTAGCAGATACCGTTATTGCAGTTAAAAATCGTAACAGAAAAGCGCGATTGGTTTTAAGTAACGATACTGATTCCGGCACTCAATTTTCATATTTACAATCTAATGGTGTTGACATCCGATTAAAAGGATTTACAAATGGTTTGCTTCATCACAAATATGCTATTGTTGATGCAGAGCCATTTGGATATACACCTTATGTAATTACAGGTTCACACAACTGGTCTTCATCAGCAGAGAACAGCAATGATGAAAACACATTAATAATCCAGGATGATCAAATTGCTAATTTTTATTTACAGGAATTTGCTGCAAGATATTACGAAGCAGGCGGCACTGATTCGATTAATATTGTTACAATTGTAAATGAATCCGAGTTTGTAACTCCAACTGAATTTTCATTATTGCAAAACTATCCCAATCCTTTCAATCCGGTTACTTCAATCCGATTTGAAGTACCTCTATCTCAAAAAGTTGAAATTGTTGTATTTGATATTCTTGGACGTAAAGTTCAGGAATTGTACAACGATATCGCTCCGGTTGGAATTATTACTATAGAATTTAATGCAGAAAATCTTGCAAGTGGAATGTATGTTTATCAGTTAAAAACAAAGGATTTTTCCATCTCTAAAAAGATGGTTCTATTAAAGTAATTTCTTAAATATTTGTAAAAAAAAGGCTCTTTGGCTAATTTTACACCTCAAAAATTTATTAAAGAAGGTAAAAGAATGAGCGAGTTAAAAGGAAAGATTATTCAAATCATAGGACCGGTTGTGGATATAGAATTTGATGGCGGGCATCTGCCAAAGATTTTTAACGCTATCAGAATTCCAAGAACATCTACAGAAGGGAAAAAAGAAGATCTAATAGTTGAAGTACAGCAGCATCTTGGTGAAAATAGAGTAAGAACCGTTGCTATGGATTCAACTGATGGTTTAGTAAGAGGAATGGATGTTTTTGATAATGGAAAACCTATTTCAGTTCCAGTAGGTCCCGCAACACTTGGTCGTTTAATAAATGTTATCGGTGATGGAATTGATGGTCTTGGTGAAATTAAAGCTGAAAAGAGATATCCAATTCATCGTCCTGCTCCATTATTTAAAAATCTTTCAACTCAGTCTCAAATGTTTGAAACCGGTGTTAAAGTTATAGATTTGATGGAACCTTATAGTCGTGGTGGTAAAACAGGATTATTTGGTGGTGCTGGAGTTGGTAAAACAGTTATTATTCAGGAATTGATTAACAACATTGCAAAACAGCATGGCGGTTATTCAGTATTTGCAGGAGTTGGTGAAAGAACACGTGAAGGAAATGATCTCTGGCTTGAAATGAAAGAATCTGGCGTCATTGATAAAACTGCTTTAGTGTTCGGACAGATGAATGAACCACCGGGAGCAAGATTACGTGTTGCTTTAACAGGATTAACCATTGCAGAGTATTTTAGAGATGAAGAAGGAAGAGATGTTCTTCTTTTTATTGATAACATTTTCCGTTTCACACAAGCTGGTTCTGAAGTTTCAGCACTTCTTGGTAGAATGCCTTCAGCGGTTGGTTATCAGCCAAATCTTGCAACCGAAATGGGTGCATTACAAGAAAGAATTACATCTACTGATAAGGGCTCAATTACTTCCGTACAAGCCATTTACGTACCTGCAGATGATTTAACAGATCCAGCACCTGCGGCAGCTTTTGCACATCTTGATGCAACAACAGTTTTAAGCAGACAGATTTCTGAACTTGGTATTTATCCTGCCGTAGATCCTCTTGAATCAACATCACGAATTCTTGAGCCAGGAATATTAGGACAGGAGCACTATGATGTAGCAAAAAATTGTAAAGAAATTCTTCAGCAGTATAAGGACCTACAGGATATTATAAATATACTTGGTATGGATGAACTTTCTGACGAAGATAAAATTGTAGTTAGAAGAGCAAGAAGAATACAGAGATTTTTCAGTCAACCTTTCCACGTTGCAGAAGCATTTACAGGCAAAGCAGGTAAGTATGTTAAGTTAGAAGATACTATTCGCGGATTTAAAGAAATAATTGATGGTAAATACGATGACATTCCTGAATCAGCTTTTATGTATGTTGGCGGCATTGAAGAAGTAGTTGAAAACGCAAAGCAGATGGCTTAAAGATGGCTGAACTTAATCTTGAAATAGTTACACCATCTAAATCTGCTTTTACAGGTGAGATAAAATCTATAACTGTTCCCGGAACAAAAGGCAGATTCCAGGTTTTAAAGAATCACGCACCGATTATTTCTACATTCGATATTGGAATGATTGAAGTTGATCTGCTGGATGGAAAAGCAAATTATTACTCCACTGCCGGCGGAACTATTGAAGTGCTTGATAATAAAGTTTTGGTGCTTGCGGATTCAATTGAGTTAGTTTCTGAAATTGATGAGGAAAGAGCATTTAAAGCTAAGCAGCGCGCTGAAGAAAGATTGGCTGAAAAGAATAGTGACTTAAATCTGGACAGAGCTCAAATTGCATTGTCCCGAGCTATTAATAGAATTAGTGTTAAAAAAAGGTACAATTTCTAATTGCCAAAAACTTATTTGTTTCAAAAAGCGAGTTTTGAACTCGCTTTTGTATTTTAAATTAATTCAAATACCCATCATTCATAATTATTTTTTTGACAGTATCGGCCCTATCAACTTTATCTTTGATTGAAACGAAATAATTAATCAGATAACTCAATCTTTCATTTTCATTTTTCAGTATCAGCAGTTCCTGCTGTTGTTCATATCCTAGACCTGATTTTTCAGCGATCTTATAAGATTTAAGTCTGGCAGATTTAAGATTATTCCAGAATGCATCTTCCAATTTATAATTGGCTAAATCAACAATTTCTTCAAACTCAGTTTGCAGTTCATCATTAAGACGTGAGTCAATAATTACATTTTCATCATCATACTTTTCAACTTCTGCTGTATAATATCCATCCTGATGAAGTGATGTTGAATTTATAAGAAATCTTTCTATCCCTTGCACAACGATATCAAATTCACCATTTAGATAAGTCTTTAGAACATTTGTAACCTTAACATAAACCCCAACATCAGAGATTCGTTTGTCTATTGATGCTACAATTCCAAAACCAGAGTTTTCTCTCATGCATTTTTGCAATAGGATTTTGTACCTTTCTTCAAAAATATGCAATGGATATTTTGAATCAGGAAAGACTACTAAATTTAATGGGAATATTGGAATTGCAGGCATTTTACATCTGTATTATTTAATGTTATGTAAAAATAAAAAGGAACAATGGAATGATGGAGTAATGGATTTTTAAACATTCCATTATTTCAAAATTCCACTACTCCAAAAGAAATTTATGCTTTTGAAAACAGTTCGTTAACTTTATCCCAGTTAACAACATTCCACCAGTTTTCAATATAATCTGGTCTCTTATTCTGGTATTTTAAATAGTAGGCATGTTCCCATACATCTAATCCAAGAACAGGAGTTCCTTTTACTTCGGCAACATCCATTAATGGATTATCTTGATTTGGTGTAGATGAAACGACTAATTTTCCATCCTGAACTAATAACCAAGCCCAGCCTGAGCCAAATCTGGTTGCAGCAGCAGTGCTGAATTTTGTTTTAAATTCATCAAAAGAACCGAAAGCAGAATTAATTGCATCAGCAATTTTGCCGGTAGGATTTCCACCGCCATTTTGTTTCATTAAAGTCCAGAATAATGAATGATTCCAATGACCACCACCATTGTTGCGAATTGCTGCTGGTAACTTAGACATCATTGAAAACATGTCATAAAGTGATTTACCTTCGTTCTCTGTGCCTTCAATTGCTTTATTAAGATTTGTAACATAAGCATTGTGATGTTTTGAATGATGAATTTCCATTGTCATCTTATCGATGTAAGGTTCCAATGCATCATATGAATAGGGAAGCTGGGGCAATTCAAATTTTGCCATAGTATTTGTACTCCTTATATGTTTATTAATTGAATTTAAATGATTTTCTGCTTTACTAATAATTGAAACAGCTGGTATTGTGCCCAAGGCATATAAAAATTTTCTTCGTTGCATTTATTTATCCTTTCTAATTAAACACCGAATGATTCACCGCACCCGCAGCTTTTGGTTGCATTAGGATTATTGAAAATAAATCCTTTGCCGTTTAATCCATCAGAAAAATCTAACTCTGTTCCAGAAAGATAGAAAAGACTTTTACCATCGATAAAAAGCTTTACACCTTCTTGTTCAATTACAGAATCACCTTCACGGTTTTCAGGATCAAAGCCTAATGTGTATGTTAAACCCGAACAGCCACCGCCTTTTACGCCAATCCTTAATCCAAATTCTTGGGTGATTTTATTTTCATCCATTATACGTTTTATTTCTTTTACTGCTTTATCTGTAATTGTAATTTCAGATTCTATTTGTATGTTGCTCATTGGATCACCTCAATTAATTATTTTAGTTGTTTGATTCTCTTTGTCTAATCTCAGACAAAAGTCTTAGCTACGTTGATATTTCTTTAAAAAGAAAAAGGATCACCGGGCTTTGTAGTAACAAACTCGGGATAATTTAATTTCCAACCTTGATTACTTGTCTTTATAAGGATACCCTGTGTCTCGTAAAATCCTGCAAATTGTTTTGATAGATCAACAAGATTATTGTCTGTAATTGCAATCCCTTTTTTCTCAAGAAAACTTTTTACTCCATATTGAAAATCTCTGTAGAATAAGTTTGAGTTATGAAAAATTGGAAACTTTGCTTTTAAGTAACTTAAGAAAACCTGACTCTCATTTTTTAAGTCATTGAAAAGACTTGAAATATTTTTGTTTGTCATGATTGTTCAACTATTCGTTTATTAATTTGTGATTTATTTTTATTAAAAGTTCTTAACTTATTTACAGCCTCAATAACTCTTTGAGAGGCATAATCAATTTCTTCTTTTGTGTTGAATCTTCCAAATCCAAATCTGACTGAAGACAATGCTTGTTCATCTGTTAAACCGATGGCTTTAAGAATTCTACTTGGTTTTGTTGAACCTGATGCACAGGCAGAAGAATTTGAAAATGCTAAATCTCTTAACTCTAACATTAGCTTATCAGCATGAACACCATCAATAAAAAAGTTTATGTTGTTTGGAAGTCTGTCTTTCATCGAGCCATTTATGACAACACCTTCAAGATTAGAAACAATATTTTTATAAAATTTATCTCTCAAGAAAATTGTATGATCATAATCTTTTCCCATTTCTTCATCACATAGCTCAATTGCTTTTCCAAATCCAACAATAGCAGGAACGTTTAAAGTTCCCGGTTTTATAGTTCCTTCCTGTGTTCCGCCAAACATTCTTTGAGATAGTTTTGTCTTTGAATTTTTAGTGTTGATGTATAAAGCACCTGTACCTTTTGGTCCGTAAAGTTTGTGAGCAGTAAAAGACATAAAATCAATATTCATTTCAGATGGAATAAATTTTATTTTGCCAACAGCCTGCGTTGCATCAACATGAAATAGAATATCTCTTTCTTTGCATATGCGTCCAATCGACTTAATATCATTGATCGTTCCAATTTCATTATTTGCAAATATGATCGAAATAAGTCTTGTATCATGCGATATAGCTTGTTCTAATTCTGAACGATCGATTAAACCTGTTTTATCTACACTAGTAAAAGTTACATTAAAACCTTTTTCTGTTAGATGGTTTAAAGATTCTGTTGAAGCACTGTGTTCTATATCTGATGAAATTATATGGAATGATTCGGGTTGAAAATTGTCAGTTAAGCCGAGATGAACTAGATTGATTGACTCTGTTGCTCCGCTTGTATAATATATTTCTTTTGAAGATACTTTCAGAAAGTTGGCAAGAATATCTCTTGCATTTTCAACAGCGCTTTTAGCCATCCAGCCAAAGCTATGATTGCTTGAAGCATTACCAAAACGATCCTGTAAATAGGGAAGCATCGCTTCAAAAACTCTGGGATCAATTTGAGTTGTTGAGTTATTATCCAAATATATAGGTGTTTTAATATTCATTAGATAATGTGGGCTAACTTAGTTTCATAAAATACTTTATCGATTTTTTTTTGTACTTCAACCAAAGGATCACGAATTTTGCAGCATTCAGAGTAAGAACATTCATTTTTCGGTGATTCAATGCGTAAGCAATCTGTAATCTGGTAATCTGGTTCAACTGCAAGAATCAATTCAATTAAAGAAATTTCCAACGGATTTTTCTTCAAAGTATATCCACCTTTAACACCTTGATATGAAACTGCTATGTTTTTCTTAGCTAGATTTTGTAATACTTTAGCTATCAATTCAAAAGAAATCTTATAACTTTCAGCAATTTCTTTAGCTGTAACTGCGCTGCCATGATTCTTCATTGCCATGTAACGGGCTGCCATTAATGCGTATTCGGATTTTTTTGATAGTTTTAACATAAATAAGACTAAAATAGTCGGATTTAAACTTATAAGAAAATGAGCTTAATTGCAAATTTAGTGTGATTAAAATCCTAAGAGTTGTACAGATTCTTTAGCAATGTTTACAAGCGGTGTAAAGTAAACACCTAAAATTAAAATCGGGGCGATAAGTAGAATTAAAACTACATAATTTAATGGCGTTAAATTTATCTCGACATTTTTATCAGTTTTATTTAAGAACATTGCTTTAAGAATACGGATATAATAATACAAAGATACTACAGTGTTAAGTAATGCGATAATAGCTACAGTAATCATATTTGCATCAACCAAAGCAATGAAAAGATAAAGTTTGCCAATAAATCCAGCTGTAGGAGGAAGTCCAGTGAGTGAAACTAGGAAGATACCTAGAGCAGTACCGAGCAATGGAAGTGAATAACCAAGACCTTTATAGTCATCAATCTCTTCTGAATTTATTTTATTTGCAATCAACATAACAACATAGAACGCACCGAGATTCATAAACAAATAAATTGCAAAGTAAACTAACACAGCCATTAACCCCTGATCTGAAAGAACAGCAACACCAAGCATTAAGTATCCAGCGTGAGCGATACTAGAATAGGCTAACATTCTTTTGATATTATCCTGCCACAATGCAGCGAAGTTTCCAAAAGTCATTGTGATGATGGAAAAAAGAACTAAAAGAGTTTGCCAATCGATGTATGCAATCATTTGCCAATAACCTGATTTATCAAGCCCTTGTGCAAAAGTGATTTTTAAAAATCTTATCAATACAGCAAATCCTGCAGCTTTACTTGCTACGGAAAGAAATGCTGTAATTGAAATTGGTGCGCCTTCATAAACATCTGGTGTCCAAAAATGAAATGGAACGATGGATATTTTAAATCCAATTCCAGTAAAGATCATTAAGATAGACATTAAAAATGTTAACTGGCTGGATGAAGGGAATTGAAGTATTGAATTAATTTCGTGAAGATTTGTACTTCCGGTAATTCCATAAAGAATTGAAATTCCAAACAACATAATTCCGGAAGAAGCAGAACCATAAATAATGTACTTAAGTGACGCTTCACTATTTCTTATAGATGTTTTTACAAATCCGGCAAGTACATAAGATGATAATGAAAGTAATTCCAAAGAGAGATAAATGAGAATTAAATCATTTGCGGAAACCATAAAGAACATTCCAATTACCATTCCGAAGATTAGAGCATAATATTCACCATGTCTATCCGGACATGAATTAATTTCTTTGGAGGATATTGAAAATAAAACAATGAACGCCGTTGTAATGAGAATTAATACCTTAAAGAATGAAGAAAAATTATCAAGAGAAAGAAATGATAAGTTACCAGAAACTGCAAAAGCTGATTTTGGATCACCAAACTGAAGAACTACAAAAGCAAAAGTAATTACTAATCCTACAAGTGAAATGAACGGTAGAAATCTTTTGCTTTTATTAAATATCAAATCAAAGATGACAATAGTAACTAATGTTAAAGCTAAAGATATCTCAGGCAAAATTGCCAGAAGGTCTGAAGATAAGTTTGGTAAAATCAATGTTATCACTTTATTAAAAATTAAAATGCGTTTAATGAACCATAAATAACTTGAGCATCACTAATAAACTTAACCATCGCATTTGCAGAAGCATTCATCAAATTAAGCATTGGTGATGGATAAACTCCAAGGAATATTATTATAATTGTTAATGGAACAAGCATTAAGTACTCACGTGTTGTAAGATCAGTTAAATCTTTCCATTTCTCATTTAGTGTTCCAAGATAAACTCTTTGCAGTGTCCACAGCATATATGCTGCACCCAACAAAATTCCAAGTGTTGAAATGATTGCTAAAATTCTTGTTGTACCATTTCCAAATCCACCAAGAAAAACTAATGCTTCCGAAATGAATCCGCTTAAGCCAGGTAAACCAATAGCGGCGAAGAATGCTACAGTTACAAATCCAGTATAGATAGGCATTTGTTTTCCTAATCCACCAAAAGAATCCAGATCTCTTGTATGTGCGCGATCATAAACAACTCCCACTATAAGGAAGAGCATTGCTGTAATTGTACCATGGTTAAACATTTGAAGGACAGCACCGGAAATTCCCATTGTGTTTAGTGCTGACATACCGAGCATTACATATCCCATATGCGAAATTGAGGAATATGCGATAAGTTTTTTAAAATCTTTTTGAGCCATTGCCGCAAGTGCACCGTAGATAATATTTATCATCCCAAACAATGCAATGTACCAGCTTAGCTGATATGTTAATTCAGGAAATATTGGATATGAAACTCTTAGTATTCCATAAGTTCCCATTTTTAGAAGTACACCAGCAAGAATAACGCTTATAGCAGTTGGTGCTTCAACGTGTGCATCCGGCAGCCAGGTATGGAAAGGAAACATTGGTATCTTGATTGCAAACCCGATAAACAATGCTATGTAAGCAATGAATCTTAAATTGTTTGGATTTAGTGGAGATAAAATTCCAGTCTCTGTGTAGTTAGCATGATTCATCAATTCTAATAAATTAAATGTAAACACTCTTGTTCCGTCTGCAAGTGTTTCCATAGAACTGAAATATAATCCGATCATAACTAAGAGAATAAAAATACTTCCAAGCAAAGTATAGAGGAAGAATTTGATAGCAGCATATTCACGTCTCGGTCCGCCCCAAATACCAATTAAGAAGTACATAGGAAGTAACATCAATTCCCAGAAGATGTAGAACAAAAAGAAATCAAGCGCGACGAACACGCCCATCATTCCTGTATTCAATAACAGAAACATTGCAAAATATCCTTTAACTGATTTATCAATTGACCAGGAAGATATAGTTGCAATAAAAGTAACAATTGCGGTTAGAAGAACAAGTGGAGTGCTTAATCCATCAACACCAAGAAAATAATCTATTTTAATTTGTCCAATCCAGGCAAAACCGGGAATATCAATCCATCTAAACTTTTCTATGAATTGAAATGAACTTGCATCGTTTATTCCACCGGCAGCGTAGTTAAAGTTCACCAATAAAATAATTGATAGAACAATTTGTATTGCCGTTACGATGAGTGTGGTAACCTTGATTGATAGTTCTTGCTTTTTGGGAAGAAGCAGAACGATTACCATTCCCACAATAGGAAGGAATGTTAATAATGATAGTATAGGAAAATTATTCATGGTTATGTTACCTGTTTTTCAAACTTTATACTTAGAATAAAAAGAGTAAAATTATTATCGAAAAAATTACGAGCACAAGATATGTTTGAACTTTTCCTGTTTGTACTCTTCGGAAAATCAAACCAATAAAACCGCTGATGTATGCCATTAAGTTTACAAGACCATCAACTACAATTCTATCAAAGCCACCAGTAAAGAAAGCTAATCTTCGTGTTACTTCTGCTGAACCGTTTACAATTCCATCAACTACTTTAGCATCAAACCAGGCAATGATTTTACTTAAGCCAAGCAAACCTGCAACAAATGTTTTGTGATAAAATTCATCGAAGTACCATTTGTTTAATGAGAAATTATAAAGCGGTTTGATGGAATTTGCTAGCTTATCAACATTAACTTTCTTCCATTGATAGAATACGAATGCTGTTAAGATTCCCGCAAGTGCAACAAATAATGATAAGTACATTGCAGGATAATGTGCTGAATGCATTGCTTCAGTATATTTTTCAGAGTAAGTAATTTCACCGTGAGATGAATTATGTTCAGCAGCCTGCTCTGTTTCAATTACTACTTCGGATTGCATAAAATCATAACGTGTGGAATTTGGAGCATGTAATTCCGCAGAATTTATCCACTTATTAAAAAACCATCCCTGATCTGCGCTGAATGGGTTTGGTGTATAAAAAATAAAAATTGATAGCATTGCTAAAACAGCAAGAGGCATTGCCATTACAAAAGGTGATTCATGTGCATGTTCAAATTTGTGATGATCTCTTGGTTCACCGTGGAATGTTATAATGATTAATCTGAACATATAAAACGCTGTCATCAATGCAACTAAAAATCCAACGATTGCAAAAATCCAATAACCTGTAAGTGATCCGAATGCGAACGTACTAGCAAGTATTCCATCTTTACTTAAAAATCCTGATGTAAGCGGGATGCCTGAAATAGCAAGTGAAGCAATTAAAAATGTTGCATAAGTAAGTGGAAGCTTTTTTCTCAATCCACCCATATTTCTAATGTCTTGTTCATGGTGCATTGCGTGAATGACCGAACCGGAACCAAGAAACAAACAAGCTTTAAAGAAAGCGTGAGTTACAAGATGGAAGAAAGCAAATTTGTAAGCACCAACGCCCAGAGCCATAACCATATATCCCAACTGAGACACAGTTGAGTAAGCCAATACTTTTTTAATATCATTTTGTGTAAGTGCAATTGTAGCAGGAATGAATGCTGATAGCATTCCAATTACTGCAATGAACATCATTGCATCGGCAGTCAATAATCCAAAAATTCTAATTGTAAGATAAACGCCGGCGGCAACCATTGTTGCAGCATGAATCAAAGCACTAACTGGAGTCGGACCTTCCATTGCATCTGGTAACCAAACATGAAGAGGGAACTGAGCAGATTTTCCTATCGCACCCATAAACAATAAAATGCCAGTTACGGATAACCAGAAATCAGAATTGAAAGGAAGTTTACCAGCCCCAATTGCTTGAAAGATTGCATCGAAAGAAAATGTATTGTATGTAAGAAATAAAATTAATATTCCAGCAAACATTCCAATATCACCAATCCTGTTTACCAAGAATGCTTTCTTACCGGCATCAGATGCTGATTTTTTCTCAAACCAAAATCCAATTAAAAGATAAGATGATAAGCCAACTAACTCCCAGAAAATGTACATCATCAAAATGTTGTTGGTAAGTACAATTCCGTTCATTGAGAAAGTGAAAATACCGAGGTAAGCGAAGTATCGATTATATCTTTCATCGCCTTTCATATAGGCGATTGAGAAGTAATGAACGAGTGCACTGATCAATGCAACAACAAAAAGCATAAGCACTGTAATGTTGTCTAACAAAAATCCAAGTTTAATAATTAATGTATCACTTAATCGGAACCATTCTAATTCAGAAACTATTTTATCATCTATAAAATACGAAAGCTTATAAAATACAAGAACAATAGATGCGATAAGCACTACAGTAATAAGAAAGACTTCAAACAAATAAATAGATTTAACTTTTTTGCTTAGCAATAAAGTAACAACAAAACCAAGCAGCGGTAAAAATAAAATTGCGAGCGAAATATTTATTATACTGTTTTCTGTCATTTACTAATCTTTCAGACTATCAACTTCGTCTATATTTACTGTTGATAAAGTTTTATAAATATTCAATACAATTGCTAAGGCGATTGCAGCTTCGGCGGCGGCAAGTACAATTACAAACAATGCTAACAGATGTCCCTGCAAACCAAAATTGCCAAATCGTGTGAATGCTATGAAGTTAATGTTAGCGGAGTTAAGAATTAATTCAACACCCATCAAAACCATAATTGCATTTTTTCTTGTAACGATAGCGTAAATTCCCATCGAGAATAATAAAGTGCTAACAACTAAAAAGTGATTTAATCCAACTTCAATCATGCTTCTCTTCTCGCAATCGATGCTGCACCAATAAGTGCAATCAAAAGAATAATTCCTAAAAGTTCAAATACAAGAGCGTATTCTTGCAAAAGCATTGTTCCAAGTGCCGCTGTGGTTGGAAGTGGTGCTTCAGTTGGAAATGTTTTCCAGGTTGAAGTAATTAATGCAGCCAATAAAGCACCTGATAACAACCCAACACCAATTACAGCGGGATAAATATTTATTGTTCCTGTTTTGATTTCAACATTGGTAATCCTGTTTGTTAACATCACACCAAAGAGTAATAAAATTAATATTCCACCTACATAAACTATAAGCTGTACAATGGCTACAAAATCAGCACCGAGCAGAACGTAAATACCAGCTACACCAAAAAAAGTAAACAATAAGAAGAACGCTGAGTAAACGATATTCCTGTTTGTTACAACAAAGAATGCCGATAAAACAGTTATCGCAGCAAACAAGTAAAATATAAAATCGTAAACGTTCACTTTATTTTTCCTCTGGCTGATCTTTTTTTATTTCGGGTTTTGGTTCGGATGCCGCTTTTAATTTTTCAGCTTCTTTTTCAGCATTAAACTTTGCAAGATTATCTCTTTTCTGTTGTCGTTCTTCCGGAGTAAGAGTTGCAAAATCATAAATTAATTTATTTCTATCCCATTCAGAAAATTCATAAACATCCGTCATATAAATACATTCAGTAGGGCAGGGGAAAACACACAACTGGCAATAGCAGCACTTTGCAAAATCGATTGTGAAGTTTGTAACCCAAAGAGCTTTCTTTTTTCCGTTTGATGTTTTGCCAAGATCTTCGCCCGGAATTGATTTTGTAGTTTCAATTTCAATACAATTTACAGGGCATGCTCTTGCGCATTGATCACATCCGATACAATCATCCATATTAACATATAACCTGTTACGTTCTCTTTCGGGAAGCTGCGGTTTTACTTCCGGATATTGTATTGTAACTGATGGAACGAACATATGCTTAAAAGTAATCTTCATTCCAATAAAGATTGTTGCAAGAGCCGAGTATATATTTCCGAAATATTCTTTCATATCAAACTTTTATAAAAGCGTAATCAATCCGATTATTATAAGATTAACAAATGCAATTGGAATTAAATATTTCCAGCTTACTGCCATTAACTGATCAACGCGTAATCGTGGCAAAGTCCATCTTAACCACATTTGCACAAATACAAAGAACACACCTTTAATAGTAAACCAAGAGAATTGTTCGATCGGTACCATCCATTTTGCTCCGATCAAATCACCGAGATATCCGATAGGGGATTGATATCCACCTAAGAAAAGCGCAACTACAATTGCTGATACTGCAAACATATTTGCGTACTCAGCTAAGAAAAACATTGCGAATTTCATTCCTGAATATTCAGTGTGATATCCTGACACAAGTTCTGATTCAGCTTCTGGAATATCAAAAGGTGTTCTGTTTACTTCAGCAAGCGTGCTTATATAAATGATGAGGAAACCAACAAACATAGATGGAATTAATAGAAACTTAGATAATTCTGATCCAGGTCCGCCGAAGATGTACCAGTTCCATGCATATCCTGTTTGCTGTTCGCTTAGAGTGTGTAAATTCATCGATCCGCTGATCATCACTAAACTTAATACAACAAGTATGGTTGGAATTTCATAACTGATTATCTGCGCAACTGATCTCATCGAACCAAGAAGTGAATATTTGTTGTTGGATGCCCAGCCTGCCATTAAAATACCTGCAACAACAATTCCTGTTACAGCAATTATATAAAATATTCCAAGATCAACTTCAGTTCCGATAAATATACTTGTGAATGGTATTGCAGCAAACGCGGCATAACTACCGGCAAAAACTATTATTGGCGCAAGATTGAACAATAACTTATCGTTATCCTTTGCAACAATATCTTCTTTCTGAATAAGTTTTAGAATATCGGCGATAGTTTGTTTCCATCCGTGCCAGCCGACTCGCATTGGTCCAAGCCTATCCTGCATATGTGCAGAAACTTTTCTCTCAAGATAAACGGCAAACAAAGCAAATGGCAAAATGAACACGAACAAAGGAAGCAAACTTTGTATAGTTCCAGCAATAATATCTGCGAGAGCCGAATTGCCGAAAAGATCAACTAAAAAATCGTACATCATCTGTCAATCTCTCCTAAAACTATATCGATGCTTCCAAGAATTGTAACAACATCAGCAACCATATATCCTTTACACAATTCATTCATAATCTGCATACTTACAAACGATGGTGCTCTAACTTTAACTCGATACGGACTTGTTGAACCATCACTAATTATAAAGTATCCTAAATCACCGCGCGGATTTTCAACTCTAGAATAAACATGTCCAATCGGTGGTTTAATTCTTTTTGGTATTGCGGATTGAACATCACCTTCCGGTAATTGATCTAAAGCCTGTTCTACTATTTTACAACTTTCTTCCATTTCTAAAACACGAACGTAATATCTGTCCCAGCTATCACCAACGGTTCCGTATTTCCCTGCGCCAACAGGAATGTCATAATCAAATTTATGATAAACAGAATACGGATCTTCTTTTCTTACATCCCATTTGATTCCTGAGCCGCGTAAGTTTGGACCTGATACACCATAATTAATTGCTGTATCAACAGGTAAAATTCCAACATTAGCTGTACGATCAATAAAAATTCTATTATGACTAAGAAGATCATTTACTTCTTTAAGATTTGGTCTGAATTCTTTAATAAACTCGCGGGTCTTTCTTACAAAATCAGGATGAAGATCGTGTGATAATCCACCAACCCAGATATAGTTATAAAGTAGTCTTGCGCCGCAAGTCATTTCAAATAAACTAAGTATTTTTTCGCGATCTCTAAAGCAATAAAGAAAAGGAGTGAATGCACCTATGTCAGCACCGTAAGTTCCAAGTGCAACAAGATGTGAAGATATTCGCTGCAGCTCAGCCATTATTACTCTAATGTAATCAACTCTTTCAGGAACCTGAATATCTAAAAGTTTTTCCATTGCGATAGCATAACCAAATTCATTTCCCATTGGTGCCAAGTAATCCATACGATCTGTATAGGGAACTATTTGGGGATAAGTCATTGCTTCACAATGCTTTTCGAAGCATCTGTGCAAGTATCCAATATGCGGAATTACATTAGTAATTATTTCACCTTCTAAAGCGAGTTCTAACCTTAACACTCCGTGAGTTGACGGATGTTGAGGACCCATATTTAAAACCATTTCTTCGGTTCGAATAGCAGAGCTTTTAGTATTTAGTGATGATTCTTGAGACATCTTAATAAGGTACTTTCATTCCCTGATAGAACTCAGGATTTTCATAATCTTTTCTCAGTGGATAACCTGCATCCCAATCATATGGCATAAGAATTCTTCTTAAGTCAGGATGATTTAGGAATATTATGCCAAATAAATCATATGCCTCACGTTCGTGCCAATCAGCACCTTTCCAAACTTCTGTAACTGTGGATACTTCAGGTTTATTTCTATCCGTAGAAACTTTTAAAGTGATCTTATGTTTTAGTCTTGTGGATTCTAAATGATAATAAACACTTAATAAATTTGCTTTTATTTCATCAACACCGGATAAGTTCATCAAAGAATCAAATAATAATTCAGATGAATCACGCAGGAATAAGCTTAGTTTATTTATCTCTAAGGGATAAGCAACTAAAATTGGTTCAGTCGGCTGATCAGTTTTTAATTCCAGATTAGAATCAGGAAAATTTGCCTTTAAGATTTGTAGAATTTCTTGAGCTTGTTTCATGCGGTTTTTTTAATCATACTTTCGTTACGAATTTTTTCCTGAAGCTTTAATAATCCCTCAAGTAAAGCTTCGGGTCTAGGAGGACAGCCGGGAACGTAAACATCAACCGGAATAACTCTATCCACACCTTTCAGTACGTGATAACCGTGCTCCCAATAAGGTCCACCGCAATTAGAGCAGCTTCCCATAGAAATTATGTATTTAGGATCGGGCATTTGTTCGTAAAGTCGTTTAATTCTTGTAGCCATCTTTAAAGTAACTGTGCCGGATATAATAATAATATCAGCCTGTCTGGGAGAAGGACGGGGAATAACTCCGAATCTATCAAAATCATAATGCGATGCAGATGTTGCCATCATTTCGATTGCGCAGCAGGCTAATCCAAAACTTACCTGCCATAGTGAAGATAATCTTGCCCAGTTTAACAAATCTTCGGTTTTAGTAATAACTATATTGCCGTCTGTAAATTCGCTGTCTAAAAAACCCATAAAATCATACCTCTACCAATTCTTTTTCAACTTTTGGGGCAGCTTTAGTTTTATTAAAAGATGGAGGAAGCACTTTTGGTTTTTCCCACTCAAGATCACCTTTGCGCCATTCGTAAGCCATTCCCAAACCTAAAAGCACTAAAAATATTCCACCGATTAAAAATCCAGTTAATCCAAAGTCTTTGTAAACCAAAGCCCATGGAATTAGAAGAACTACTTCCACATCAAAGATTAAAAAGATAAGAGCAACAACGTAAAATCTGATATTAAATTTAATCCAAGGTGAGCCTTCGGGATTTTCACCGCATTCATAAGTTTTAAGTTTCTCGTGGGTTGGTCTTGCGGGACGAATGAGTTTTGCGAAATAGACAATACCAACAACAAATATGATTGCCATTAGTATAAAAATGAAAGCTTTTCCGAATTCTGTCAGCATACTTTTAAAAAATTTTGAACCAAAATTACCATTGCTACGTTGGAATGTCAAGAATTCTTAATAAAAACATTTGAGACAATAAAATTTGAACAACAATAAATTAGGATGATGTAATATATACTTCAATAAGATCTTAAATAATTGTTTGGGCTAATGCCCTTATTTTTTTTGCTTCGCTTTAAATCCCCGAGCTGAAGAAGTTGTGTTATAATTATAACCAACGTTACACTGAGCGAATTCGAAGTGTGAATTTATTTTAAAATGCCTGTCTTCGTCTTCGCTCAGACTGACGAATTGTATTTTTCATACAACCTCTGAATCCTGGGGCTATTATGATGATAAGAATTATCTAAAATCTAATCTTAGAATCGCCTCAACTTTTGGACTGGCAATTCCTATTGAATAAGTTGGTGAAAACTGCCATTCTTATCTTATAAACTTTATAGCAATATTTTTGATTATTAGTTAACTTTCCGATAGAGTTTTTACTATTTACTAAATTCTCTCAACCTATATTCTTATTTATGCGTCTTACAAAAGCAATAATTAGTTCAAAAAATCTCAAGAAGAACTTTCTCAACATAAAAAAACAAGTTGGCAAAGCTAAGGTTATGGCTGTGGTTAAAGCTGATGCGTATGGACATGGAGTGAAAACTGTTGTGGATGCTTTGAATTCTTTAGGCAAACAAAAACCCGAATACTTTGCAGTTGCAACTCCTGATGAAGGTATTGAGTTAAGACAATTAAAAATCAAACAACCCATTTTAATATTTGATCCGTTGGATAAATTTCAGGTTCAGAAGTTTTTTGAATTTAATTTAATTCCATCAGTTTTTACACAAGAACATCTTAACATTCTTTTAAAGGAGAAGAAAAGATTAAAATCAAACAAGATGATTTTAGTTCACGTAAAAATTGATACAGGAATGAATAGATTGGGTGTTGATTACCAAGGAGCATTTGAGTTTATTAAAAAATTATCTTCGGATAATAATATTTTTAAAATTGATGGAATATTTACACACTTTGCAACTTCTGATGAAGCGGGAAGTAAATATGCAAAACTTCAAATTAAAAGATTTGATGAAGTTATAAAATCACTTAAAGAAAATAATCTAAATTACGGTTTAGCTCACGCAGCAAACAGTGGAGCTATACTTGATTTTCCTGAAGCATATTACGATATGGTTCGTCCGGGAATCTCACTTTATGGTTATTATCCTTCGCTTAAAACGTCAGAATCTATTAAATTGTATCCGGTGATGTCATTGGTTTCTAAAGTATCAACTATCAAGAAAATTAATCAAGGAGAATCTGTTAGTTACAGCAGAAGATATTTTACTAAGCAAGAAACTAAAATTATTTCAGTACCAATCGGTTATGCAGATGGTTTTTCCCGTTCATTAACAAATAAAGCTCAGGCTATTATAAAAAATAAAATTTATAATCAGGTTGGAACAGTAACAATGGACAGAATTATGTTTGATGTTGGTAATGATAACATCAAAGTTGATGATGTTGTTATTTTAATCGGTGAAAAAGGTAAGCTAAAAATTGATGCGTGGGATTGGTCTAAAAAAATAAATACAATCCCTTATGAAGTTACTTGCGGTATTAGTAAAAGAGTTCCACGAGTTGTAATAGATTAATGGATTTTATAAAACAATATATTGTTCAAAGTATAAACATTGCCGCCAATAATCTGCGTTTAAATAATCAGCAGATTGAAGTTGTTGCATTGTTAAAGCAGACTATATCAAAATCAGAAAATCTTAGTGATGATCTGATAAATATGAAAAAGATTACAGAACTGTCTTTGTTGGCAATCAGGTTAAATGAGATTTATAATTCCCTTACTCAAAATCCAATTGATCTTCTGAAAATATCAGACCAATTTAAAGAACATAGCAGGTATCTAATTAAAGACCTTGGGCACATGCTTGATATTACAACTCCGATTGCGTTTAAATCTTCGATTGAAAAACTTAACAATGCAATAGTCTTTCCTAAAGAAGAGATTAAAATTGATTTATCAAAACGAATTCCCGATGAAGATCCGTTTATAAAATCTGAAACTGAAGAGATAAAAGAAAAAATTATTTTTAGTGATGATATTGACAATGAAGATGAAGAAATAATTCAGAAATTTGAACCAACGATACTTGGACCTATAAAACCGTTGGATAATCTTCTAAAGAAAATATCTAATAATGAAATTGATCATGAAGAGCTAATTAAGTTTGCTCAAATTATGGAAGACAATGCAGTTTTATCTCGTAAAATTGGATTTGAAATTCTATCCGGAATGCATCGTATAGTTTCTAAAGCATTAATATTAATTAAAAACAGAGAGTTGATGCCGGGAAAAGAGGTTATAGAAAATTTACGTGCTTGTTTAATTGTTATCGTTGCTGTTGTGCGCGGCAAAGATGTAGATATAAATAATTATTTAAACAAAGCCGAAGACTTTGGAAATAAATTAGCAACAATAAAAAGTAAGGAATCTTATTGATGAAATTATATGCAGTAATAATGGCGGGTGGGGTTGGTTCACGCTTTTGGCCGAGAAGCAAGAAAAAAACTCCTAAACAATTGTTAAAAATATTCGGCGAACATACAATGATTGAGGCTACGGTTAATCGATTATCAGGTTTGATAGAAAAAGAAAATATATATGTTATTACAAATGAAGTGCAGAGACCAGAAGTAATAAATCAATTGCCTGATGTGCCGGCAGAGAATATTATAGAAGAGCCATTTGGAAGAAATACTGCCGCTTGTATTGGATTGGCATCGATAATTATTAAAGCTAAAGATCCGGATGCAATAACAATTGTACTTCCCGCAGATCATATTATAAGAGATGAAGATAAGTTTAAAAAAGTTTTAGCAAGTGCATCAAAATATGCTAATGAATCCAAGGGATTGGTTACGATTGGAATTACTCCAACCAGACCTGAAACAGGATACGGATATATTCAAATTAATGATAAAGAGGTTGCCGAAAATATTTTTCCTGTTTACACTTTTGCTGAAAAACCAAACTATGCAACTGCGTTAAGATTTGTTGAAAGCGGAGATTTTCTTTGGAACAGCGGTATGTTTATCTGGCGCACAGATGTTATTCTCGATGAAATAAAAAATCTTATGCCAGATTTATATGAAGGGTTAGTAGCGATAGAGAAAAGTTTAACAAGTCCAAATTTTAAAGAGGAACTTAAAACTGTTTATGCTCAGTTAAAAAAGATATCCATTGATTATGGTATTATGGAAAAATCATCTAAAGTTTTTCTTACAAAAGGTTCTTTTAACTGGAGCGATGTTGGAAGCTGGGAGGAAGTATATCAGCTATCAGAAAAAAATGAAAATGGAAACGCGGCCATTGGAAAAGTTTATACAAATATGGTTTCGGATTCATATATCTATTCTCCGGACAAAGTTACTGCAGTCATTGGTCTGGATAATGTTATTGTAATAAATCATCACGATACAGTTTTAATTTGCAGAAGAGATAAAGCTCAGGATGTTAAGGAAATTGTAGATTATTTAAAGATGAATAAAATGGATGAATATTTATAGTTCATTCGGAAATCAATTTATAAGATAATATTTTTGATGTGAAATTATTTATTCATTTTAGTTTAGCCATCTTTTGTTTGAGTATCCAAAACCTTTGTAATCGATATTAAGAGGAATAAGATTGTTTATTATAAATTCTCCCGTCGTTGAGACAAAACAAGTTCACGAAAATATTTTTATCCAGAAAATTCACTCACCCGAAATTGCCAGATTAATTAAACCAGGACAATTTTTAAACATTCGTGTTTCTGAAAATACTTTTCCACTGCTGCGCAGACCATTTAGCATTTGCGATGTTGAAGATGAAAATATTTTTTTAATGTTCAATATTTTAGGCGAGGGAACAAGAATATTATCTCATAAACACAAAGGAGATTTAATTGATATTCTTGGTCCGCTCGGAAACGGGTTTAATCTTGATGGAAATCATAAAACTGCGATTATAGTTGCAGGTGGATTAGGGGCAGCACCATTTCCTTACTTGACCAGAGAAATAAAAAATAAAAAAAGTATAATGTCTTTCGTTGGCGGAAGAGCAAAGCAAGATGTAATTTCTTACGGCATGGAAAACTTGATTTTATCATCCGATGACGGTTCGATTGGTTATAAGGGTAATGTTGTTCAATCATTAGAAAATAACTTAGATAATATTGATATAGCTTCTTCAAAAGTATTTGCCTGCGGACCTAATGCAATGTTAAGAGTGTTAAAAGATTTTTGCCTTAAACACAATCTTGATTGTGAAGTTTCCACGGAATGTGCAATGGCTTGTGGATTTGGAATTTGCCAGGGATGTCCAATTGAATCAACATCTAATTCAGATAAATATCTTTTAGTTTGTAAAGATGGGCCTGTCTTTAATGTAAAGGATGTTGTGATATGAGCAAAGTTGATTTATCAATTAAGATTGGCTCATTGCAACTTCGCAATCCAATTATGCTGGCATCTGGAACGGTTGGTTATGGAAATGAAATATCAGAATTCTCAGATTTAAATAAACTCGGCGCAATTGTTACAAAATCCTTAAGCTTAAAACCGAGGAAAGGAAATCCACCGCAGCGAATTGTTGAAACACCAGCGGGAATGTTAAACGCAATCGGCTTGGCTAATGTTGGTGTTGAAGAATTTCTAAAAGAAAAAATTCCGTTTATTAAAAAGTTTGATGTACCATTAATTTGTAATATTGCCGCAAGTACGATTGAAGAATATGTAGAGTGTACAAGAATTCTGGATTCTGAAGAAACCATAAAAGCATTTGAGATAAATGTATCCTGTCCAAATGTTAAAGATGGCGGATTACAATTTGGTAATGATAAAAATGCGGTTGGAAATGTCACAGCGAAGGTTCGTGCTGTAACAAACAAACCTTTGATAATTAAATTATCACCAAATGTTTCTTACATTTCAGAGTTTGCACAGGTTGTTAAAGACGAGGGTGGGGATGCAGTTTCCGCTATTAATACCTTAGTTGGAACGGCATTTAATATCTTTACAAGAAAACCAAAGATATTTAATATTAATGGCGGACTTTCAGGTCCGGCAATAAAACCGGTTGCTCTTGCAAAAGTTTTGGAGATATCACGAAAGGTTGATATACCTGTTATTGGCATTGGCGGAATTATGAATTGGAAAGATATAATTGAATTTATGATTGTAGGTTCTTCCGCAGTTCAAATTGGTACTTTAAATTTTATCGATCCGACTGCACCTGAAAAAATGATTAAAGAACTTGAAGATTATTGTATTGCGAATAAAGTTGAAAGATTATCAGATTTAACGGCATCGTATATTATCTAAAATGAATATACAAGAATCTTTAAATAAGTTGTTTGCACTTCATACTTTCGGAGTTAAACTCGGCTTAGAGAATATTCAAAAGTTTTTAAATCAAATTGGTAATCCACAAAAAAAATTAAAAACGATTCATGTTGCAGGATCCAATGGAAAGGGAAGTACATCTTCATTTATTGCAAGTATCTTAATGGAAAATGGATACAAAGTTGGATTATATACATCTCCTCATTTTGTAAAATTTAATGAAAGAATTACTGTTGATGGTAAATACATACCTGATGGCTTCATCGCAAATTTTATAGATAAGTATCAAAAACACATTGATGAGTTGGGCTTAACATTTTTTGAAGTAACCACTGCAATGGCATTTGAGTATTTTGTTTTTGCTGATGTTGATTATGCTGTTATAGAGACGGGTTTGGGCGGAAGACTTGATGCAACAAATGTTTTAAATCCTCTTGCTTGTCTAATCACATCAATTAGCCTAGAGCACACTGCCATTCTTGGTGATAAGCTAGAGCAAATTGCTTACGAAAAAAGTGAGATCATAAAAAAAGATTCAAAAACTTTTATCGGATTATTACCTGAAGAGGCAATAAAAGTTATTGAGAAAAAATGTAAATCAGTAAAATCTCCTCTGTTTTGTTTAGAAGAGTATATCATTGAAAAGAATGATAACGTACAACTTTACACAGAAGAATTAGAATTTGATGAGTGGGAAGTACCTCTGATTGGCAAACATCAAAAGTATAATGCTGCATTAGCATCTCTTTGTGCTGCTAAAACATTTGATATCGATGATCCCGCTGTTATAACGCGCGGAATAAAAAATGTTGTAAGTAATACAAAGCTGCAGGGCAGGTACGAAATTATTTCTGATAAACCACGCATCATTCTTGATTCAGCTCATAATCCTGAAGGAATTAGTTGTTTAATTAATCAATTCAATAAAGAAAAAAATAATTACAAAGAATCTTCATTATTATTTGGTGCAATGAGAGATAAAAATATTGATGAGATGCTATTATTATTGAAAGATAGCTTTACTAATATTTACTTTTGTGAGATTAATTATGAACGAGCCGCAAGCATTGGTTTATTAACTGAGCGCGCTGAAAAACATGGTATTCAATTCTCAGTTATTAAAAACCTGGACAAATTTATCAAAGAACAATTAAACCAGGACAAGGATAGCTGTCTGGTTATAGCCGGAAGTATGTATTTATTGGGCGAAATAAAATCAATTTTACCTGAAATTAAATCTTGACAATATAAATGGATGTACGTAAGTTTGAATGAGACCTCGAGTTCCTTTCGTACAAATTAAGAAATACCACGAGAGCTTATCAGGATTTAACCAATTTGAGAACAATTTTAATCGAAACAATTCAACAAACAAAATAATAGGTACCCCAAATGCCGATGGACATTTCTGAACTCAAATCAAAGAAGATTGTAGAATTAAATGAACTTGCAAAAGATCTAAATATTGCCGGTTACAGCGATCTAAGAAAGCAAGAATTAATCTTCAAGATATTAGAAGCTCAGAGCGTTAAAGATGGATTAACTTTTTCTAAGGGAGTTTTAGAAGTGCTTCCTGATGGATACGGATTTTTACGATCTGCAGATTATAATTACTTGCCTTCACCGGATGATATTTATGTTTCGCCATCGCAAATTAAAAAATTTAGCCTTAGAACCGGTGATTTTGTAAGCGGTCAGGTAAGACCTCCAAAGGAAGGCGAAAGATTTTTTGCTTTACTTAGAGTTGAGGCTGTAAATGGTCTTTCACCTGAACATATAAGAAACCGTACTTTATTTGATAACCTTACCCCAGTTTACCCAACAAAGAAAATATTGCTTGAAACCGTACCCGGAGAATATTCAACACGTATTATGGATATGCTTGCACCGATTGGTAAAGGACAGAGAGGATTGATTGTATCACCTCCTAAAAGCGGTAAAACGGTTTTACTCCAAAAAATTGCAAACTCAATTACTCGTAATCATCCTGAAGTAAAACTTTTAATACTGCTGATAGATGAGAGACCTGAAGAAGTAACTGATATGGAGCGTTCTGTAAAGGCTGAAGTTATTAGTTCCACTTTTGATGAGCCAGCAGACCGACACGTTCAGGTTGCAGATATGGTTATTGAAAAAGCTAAAAGACTTGTTGAAGCAAAAGAAGATGTTGTAATTCTTTTGGATAGTATTACAAGATTAGCACGTGCACACAACATTGTAGTTCCTCATAGCGGTAGAATTCTTTCCGGCGGTGTGGATTCAAATGCACTGCACAAACCAAAAAGATTTTTTGGTGCTGCAAGAAATACTGAAGACGGCGGAAGTTTAACTATTATTGCAACTGCCCTGATTGATACCGGCAGCCGTATGGATGATGTTATCTTTGAAGAGTTCAAGGGTACAGGTAACATGGAACTTGTTCTTAATAGAGATTTAAGTGATAGAAGAATGTTCCCAGCAATTGATGTGAATCGTTCCGGAACAAGAAGAGAAGATTTGTTGATGAAAGAAGACGATCTTGCAAAAGTATGGATACTTAGAAAAATACTTAGCGATTTTAGTCCTGTGGAAGCAATGGAATTTTTATTAGATAAAGTTAGGGGAACCAAGAACAATAAAGAGTTCTTAAACAATATGAACAGCTAATACTGGATATTAATATTTATTAAAGCAGGGTAATTCTTTTTCCGGGTTAATTAAACTGATTGAATTTTATCTAAACTATTAAAAAGTTTGAGCTAAAAATTGAAGAAAATATATTTATTAATATTCTTATTGGTTTCTCAATTATTAGCTCAGCCGGATTTTTTAGTTGAACGTGATATTATTCAATCTGGTAAATTTTATAATTCAGAAATTCATTTCTTTCCATCTGAACAAGATTATCTTGTTTACTATTCATACAAAATTTCTTACTCCCAATTATTTTTTGAAAAGAACGCTGATCAATTTTATGCTGGATTTAGTGTAAATATTGAGATTAAAGATTCTGCGGGTAATATTGTTAAACGAACATTTGATGATAGAAAAATCTCTGTTAATAATTTCGAAGAAACAAATTCACAAACCACATTTTTACAGGGAGTAATGAATTTTAATCTGCCTGAAGGCAAGTATGATCTTCTTGCACTAATTTCTGATCAAATTTCAAAACGTGAAAGAAGAATTCCTCCGATTAATGTAGATTTAAGAAAATCAAAACCGATACTTAATCCCATCGTATTTGATCCTGGAAAAATTAATTGTGATGGACATAATGCGTTTGTGCTCTCCAATAATTCAGCATCCATCCCATTTAATAAACCAACAAATGATTTAGTAGTACCAGTTGCAAACCATGAAATTAATTCTCTCTCAATAAAAGTTAGAAGAGGGGATAAAATTCTTATTGATGAAGAGAAGATCACAGAGTTATTTCTTGCGCATCCAGAAATAAAACTATGTGAAGATAAAGTAGTCATTACTCAAAGTGCTGATACATCTAAATTAAAAATATTTCTTCTAAAGGATTTCTCTTCAAAACTAACCGAAGGACCTATCCAGTTAGAAATTTATCCGGATGATGCTACCGAGAAAAATCAAATATTTAATTTAAATGTAATCTGGATCGGCAAGCCAATCAGTTTACTGGATCCGGAACAAGCTATTAAATTCATTGAGATAATTGAGAGCAAAGATGTTGTTTCAAATATTTTTAGTTTCAGCAGTGATGATATTGAGAGTCTCTATTACTATTGGAATAAACAGGATCCCACACCCGAAACAAAATTTAATGAATTGATGAGTGAGTTTTATACAAGAGTTGATTACTGTGAACTGAATTTTAGATCACTTGCGGGTAATGGCGGTGCAAAGTCTGATCGAGGTAAAACTTATATTAAATTTGGCCCTCCTGATTTAATTGAACGTGATACCGATAATCATGATAAAGTTGTGGAGAGCTGGGTTTATAAAAAATCTCAAAGAAAATTTGTATTCGTTGATAATGAAGGTACAGGAATATTCACTTTAGCGAATGGACAATGACACGAATTGTTTTTACTTGCGGAGATGTGAATGGAATTGGACCTGAAATAGCTATAAAAGCTTTCAACAAAATCTTCAAAAATAAAAACAAGAATCAAATAATTTTTATATGTCCGAAGAATGTTTTTGAACATTATTATAAACTCACTAAATCTATATTTAATTATCAGATAACTGATAAAGAAATATTCTCAACTTCTCATCTTAATTTAATCACATTACCCTATGCAAAGTTAGAATCCGGTAAAGCAACAAAAGTTTCCGGCAAAATTGCTTATCAATCAATTGTTAAATCATTGGAATTGATTGATAGAAAATCTGCTGATCTCTTAGTGACAGCACCAATATCCAAGAAAGCTTTTAATCTTGCAAACATAGATTTTCCGGGACATACTGAATTGTTAGCACGGTATGAAAGCAATAATAATTATATGATGTTGTTTCTTTCAGAAAAAATAAAAGCCGGCTTGCTTACTATTCATTCTCCAATTTCTAAAATTCATAACCTAATCAAAAAAGAAAAAATAATTAATGCGATTGAGCTGCTTAGTTTAACAGCAAAGCAAGATCTAGGAATACTTAATCCTAAAATAGCTGTGTTAGCATTAAATCCGCACGCTGGTGAAAATGGATTGATAGGAAATGAGGAAATCGAAATTATTACCCCTGCAATAAAATCATTACAAAAAAAGTTTGATGTTTCAGGTCCATTTGTTCCGGATGCTTTTTGGGGAAATAAATCTTTTAAAAAGTTTGATCTGATTCTTGGAATGTATCATGATCAGGTTCTAATTCCATTTAAACTTTTAAACTTTAACAACGGAGTAAATTTTACGGCGGGATTAAAATTAATCCGCACTTCACCTGATCACGGAACGGCATACGATATCGCCGGATTGAACAAAGCAGATGAATCAAGTATTCTGCAATCATACAAATATGCAATCAAGATATATCAAAACAGGAATCGCTCCATTGCAGAATCAAAATCATACTGATCCATATCTCCACGTTGCTAATATTTATCCGCATCTTATGAACTTTGTAAGTTATAAGTGGTGGGCAAGATATATTTACACAATAACCAAACCTAAAGTTTTAAAAAATCCTTGTGTCCTTGAACTGGCTTCAGGCAATTGTGCATTAGCAGTATATCTATCAAAACATTATAAAAATTATATTGCTACAGATATATCTCAAAGCATGCTTAATCATTCTAAAAATAAATTAAATAAAGTCTGTTGCGATATGACAGCCATCCCGTTCAGTAAAAAGTTTGATTTAATTTTAACTTCATTCGATAGCGTAAACTATTTATTAAGTAAAAAAAGATTACTTCAATTTTTTAATGAAGTAAATAATCATCTTTCTGAAAAAGGTGTGCTGACTTTTGATGCCGCGCTTGAAAGTAATAGTTATAAGCATCAGAAAACTGCCAGAACTAAAGGGCGAGCGAAGGGATTTATTTATTTTAGAGAAAGTGTTTTTTTGCCCGCAAGTAAAATCCATAAAAACATTTTTAGAATTATATATCCAAACGGTAACACTATTTCAGAAATACATAAACAAAAAATATACAGCTACGAGACTTTTTTTGAGATGGCAGAAAAGTCTGGTCTATATGTTGTAAATTGCTATAAAGCTTTTTCATTTACGAAAGGAAAAGCAAGTTCTGATCGTGTTCAATTTATTATGAAGAGGAAATCTTAATGTTATCTATTCAGAATATTAGTTTTAATTATGATAATCAGATATTATTTGAAGATGCTAATCTTGAATTAGGTGCAGGTGAGTTTGCATTTCTTATAGGCAAAAGCGGCTCAGGTAAAACATCTCTCTTACAAATGATTTATATGAATTTACTTCCTCAATCGGGAACAGTTACTGTTGGGAATTTTAATTCTAAATTAATTAAGAAGAGTGAACTGCCATTATTAAGAAGAAAAATTGGAATTGTATTTCAGGATTTTAAGTTACTAACTGATCGAAATGTTTTTGAAAATTTATCTTTTGTACTTGAAGTAACCGCCACACCAAAGAAAGAAATTAAGAAAAAAGTTAATGATGCTTTGAATGAAGTAGGTTTATCTCACAAAAGATTGAACAATCCGGAAAATCTTTCCGGAGGTGAAAAACAGCGCGTCGCGATTGCGAGAGCGATCTTAAATGATCCGTTAATTATTCTCGCCGATGAACCTACAGGTAATCTTGATCCTGAAACATCAGGTGAAATACTGGATTTACTGCAAAAAATTAATAAACGCGGCACTGCTGTTTTATTTGCAACTCACAATTATGATATGGTAAGAAAAGGGAATACCCGAATATTTAAAATTGAAGATAAAAAAATCCTTAAAGGATTTTTAAAACAAAAAGATCAGTGATACAGGCTTCTTTCTTTCAACGAATCAACAATTTTTTTATTAACATTCTCAATAGTATCAAATCCGTTTACTTCTATTACTCGATCTTTCTTTTCATAATATCCAAGCACCGGCATTGTTGATGAATTAAATATATCCAGCCTGTTTTTAATAACATCTTCTTTGTCATCATTTCTTAAGTAAAAACTGTTTTTAGCGCCGCAATTTGGGCATGCATCCAAACCTTCAATATCTTTGAGCTTAAATATATTGCCGCACTCTTTGCAGGCTCTTCTGTTATTTAACCGCTTAATAATTTCTTTTTCATCCGCGGTAATATGAACCAGAATTGAATTATTTATTCCAATCTGTGTAAACAATCTATCTAAAGCTTCAGCTTGAATTGTTGTGCGAGGAAATCCATCAAGAATAAAACCGTTTTTGCATTCGTCAGAGGTAAGCTCTTCTTTAATCATTCCAATCATTAAATCATCCGGAACAAGTTCACCTTTTGCCATAATTTCACCGGCTTTTATACCAAGATCTGTCTGCTCTTTTACAGCTTTTCTTAAAATATCACCGGTTGAGATATGAGGAATCTTTAAATTGTTTGATATTATTTTTGCCTGGGTACCTTTGCCAACCCCTGGAGAGCCGAATAGAATTAAATGCATATAATCTTCATTTTTTTATTGCAAATTAGAAGTAATTCGATTCTTAAACAAGAAATTAAGAGTTCAATGAAATTATTTTTTTGACTCAAGTCGCTTTTTTGCAAAGAATGATTTTAACAGATCTTCACTCTCTTGTGCAAGAATACCTGAATAGACTTTTATTTTATGATTTGTTTTCGAATTCTCCGCTAAATTATGAAGACTCCCGCAAGCACCAAACTTAGAATCACTTGCCGCAAAATATAGATTCTCAATTCTTGATGATAAAAGTGCGCCTGTACACATTATACAAGGTTCAAGAGTAACATAAATTGAACATTCATTCAAGCGCCAGCTTTGTAGATTGTTTGATGCTGAAGTAATTGCAATCATTTCTGCGTGAGCAGTTGCATCATTTAATTTCTCAACCTGATTATATCCGCGACCGATGATTTTATTTTTATGCACAACAACTGCTCCAACAGGAACTTCATCTGCTTCAAATGCACGCTCAGCCTCCTTAAGTGCTGCATACATAAACCGATATATATCTTCAGAAAATAGCATAAGGTAATGTTGATATAAATTAATGATAAATAACGCGTGCTGTCATTCCCACGTTAAAGTGTAAGAAAATAAACAAAAGTCATTTCGAAGGAGTTTACGACTGAGAAATCTGTTTGAATTTACAAACTTCTCTCCCGATGAATCGGGATCGAAGTGACATCTCAATATTCAAAAGAATGACTTGTAAATCTTTTACAAAATAAAAAGCAGACTAAAGTCTGCTCTACGAATTTTATTACCAACCGTATATTGAATACAGTACAATTAACTTTTGTCTTAATTGTACATTGTTCATTTTTAATTGTTAATTAAAAATAAGTACACCCGGAAGGATTCTTCCGAAGGAATGCCTATGGCAGAACCCTTAACCCATTGATTAATAACTTAAAGAAGTACACCCGGAAGGATTCGAACCCTCAACCCTTTGATCCGAAGTCAAATGCTCTATCCAGTTGAGCTACGGGTGCAAATACTAAACAAAATTACTAAGACAAATATAATATTTTGTTTTTAAGAAAGCATAGAAAAAATTGATGACATTTTCGTGGGCTGTCACATTCGTGAGTATGTCCGAATACTTATGAATTATCATCCTGAACTTTTATCAGGTACTCAATTTCAAATGGTCCCGAAACAAGATCGGAACGACGTTTCTCGGAAAGACTCCGTTTCGTGACAGCAAAAGAATACAATCTTTTTATTTAAAGTTTTAATAATCTTTTAGACCTATATAACATGAATTTATGAATTTGAATGTAAGAATAATTTCAAGTTTGTAATTTGCTAATCAACTACTCTTGTTAAGAGTAAAATATTATTTTACTTGACAATGCAATGTATTTAGTGCTAATTGTTATATGAATTTAATTCTACTTTGAGATTGTTAGATTTCCAAAGTAAAGCCGCTAATATCCTGATGGGGATGGCTTACCACGGAGAGCAACCCAAATATTCTCCCGAAGCAGAAAATCTTCAAATATTCTTTTTCAATTTTCAGAGGGAGTATTGCAATGAACAAAACATACTTTATACTCGCATCCTTATTTTTTTTCTCGCAAATTTTCCCGCAGGATCAATTCACAGAACAAACATCAATTGCATTAACTGGTGTTATTTATAGTTCATCAGCGTGGGGAGATTATGATAATGATGGTGATCTTGACATTTTGCTGACTGGATATACAGGCGCCGGCCGAGTATCCAAAATATACCGGAACAACGGGGATAACACATTCACGGAACAAATATCAATTGCATTACCTGGTGTTGAAGGGGGTTCAGCAGCGTGGGGAGATTATGATAATGATGGTGATCTTGACATTTTACTGACCGGAAGTACAAACAGTAGTTATGTATCTAAAATATATCGCAATGAAGGGGATAACACATTCACAGAACAAACTGGAATATCTTTAATAGAAGTTTATAGGTGCAGTGCGGCTTGGGGAGATTATGATAATGATGGTGATCTTGACATATTGCTAACTGGATTTACAGGCAGTAGTGAAGTATCCAAAATATATCGTAACAACGGAAATAACACATTCACAGAACAAACTGGAATATCTTTGACAGGAGTTATTGGAGGTAATGCAACCTGGGGAGATTATGATAGTGATGGTGATCTTGACATATTGCTGACTGGAGGTGCATCCAGTGGTCGAGTATCTAAAATATACCGCAACAACGGGGATAACACATTCACAGAGCAAACATCAATATCTCTAACAGCAGTTGCAGGTAGTTCAGCGTGGGGCGATTATGATAATGATGGTGATCTTGACATTTTGCTGACAGGATATTCAAGCACCGGGCGAGTATCCAAAATATACCGCAACAACGGGGACAACACATTCACAGAAACATCAATTACATTAGCTGGTGTCATGTCTAGTTCAGTAGCGTGGGGCGATTATGATAATGATGGTGATCTTGACATTTTGTTGACTGGAGATGCGGATGGTGTTTATATATCAAAAATATATCGCAATAATAATCTAATACCAAATACTTTGCCTGCTGCCCCCTCAAACTTGTCAGCAGTAATTAACGGAGAGGATGTTATTCTAAGCTGGGATAAAAGCACTGATAACGAAACCTCTCAGAATGGATTAAGCTATAATTTAGTAATTGGCACTGCATCAAATGCAGTAAATAAATTATCCCCGATGTCGGACAGAATTACAGGATATAGGAGAATAATAAATCTCGGAAATACAAACCATAGAAATGGCTGGACAATTAAAGGTCTGGATTTGGGACAAACTTACTACTGGAGCGTCCAGGCATTAGATAACTGTTTTGAAGGTTCTAGCTTTTTCCAAGAACAAATATTCAAATTAAGTGATCAATTCACAGAACAGACATCAATATCTCTAGCAGGGGTTGAATACAGTAATGTAGCGTGGGGCGATTATGATAATGATGGTGATCTTGACATTTTGCTCACTGGAGATACAGGTAGTGAAGCAGTATCTAAAATATATCGCAATAACGAGGATAACACATTCACAGAACAAACTGGAATATCTTTAATAGGAGTTTATCATAGCAGTGCAGCCTGGGGCGATTATGATAATGATGGTGATCTGGACATATTACTGACTGGAGATTCAAACAGTGGTCCAGTATCTAAAATATATCGCAATAACGGGGATAACTCTTTCACAGAACAAACTGGAATATCTTTAACAGGTGTTCGATTGGGAAGCGTAGCTTGGGGAGATTATGATAATGATGGTGATCTTGACATATTGCTCACTGGAGATACAGGTAGTGAACCAGTATCGAAAATATATCGCAATGATAGAGATAACACATTCACAGAACAATCTGGAATATCTTTAACAGGAGTTTATGCTAGTAGCTTAGCCTGGGGCGATTATGATAATGATGGTGATCTTGACATATTGCTGACTGGGAGTACAGGTAGTGGAGTAGTATCTAAAATATTTCAAAATTATGGAAATAACACATTCACAGAACATACTGGAGTATTTTTAACTGGGGTTACAAACTGTAGTTCATCCTGGGGAGATTATGATAATGATGGCGATCTGGACATTTTACTGACTGGATGGACAGGTAGCAGCCGTACATCCAAAATATACCGCAACAATAGTTTCACACAAAACACTTTGCCTGCTTCACCATTAAACTTAACGTCAATAGACAACCCGGACAATAGTGTTACTTTAAGCTGGGATAAAAGTACAGATAACGAAACCCCGCAGAATGGCTTAAGATATAATTTAGTAATTGGCACTGCACCAAATGCAGTAAATAAATTATCCCCGATGTCGGGCAGAGAAACAGGCTACAGGCGGGTAATAGATCTTGGCAATACAAATCACAACAATAGCTGGACGATTAAGGGTCTGAATTCAGGACAAACATATTACTGGAGTGTACAGGCACTAGATAATTGTTTTGCTGGTTCTAACTTTTCCCAGGAACAGAACTTTAAAGCATTTGGTCAATTCACAGAACAAACATCAATTGCATTAACTGGTGTTTATGGTGGTTCAGCAGCGTGGGGAGATTATGATAATGATGGTGATCTTGACATTTTGCTGACTGGAAATACATACCCTGATATTATTTCCAAAATATACCGCAATAACGGGGATAACACATTTACAGAACAAACTGGAATTTCATTAACCGGTGTTTATTATAGTTCAGTAGCGTGGGGAGATTATGATAATGACGGTGATCTTGATATTTTGCTGACTGGATTAACAGGCAATGATGCTATATCAAAAATATATTGCAATAACGGAAATAACACATTCACAGAACAGACATCAATTGCATTACCTGGAGTTTTTCATAGTTCAGTAGCGTGGGGAGATTATGATAATGATGGTGATCTTGACATATTGCTGACTGGAGCTGGTACAAGCTATATATCAAAAATATACCGCAATAACGGGGATAACACATTCACAGAACAAACATCAATTGCATTAACTGGTGTTGTAGGTGGTTCAGCAGCGTGGGGAGATTATGATAATGATGGTGATCTTGACATATTGCTGACTGGAGAAAATTATTTTCAAGCTGATATATCTAAAATATACCGCAACAATGGTGATAACACATTCACAGAACAGACATCAATTGCATTAACTGGTGTTTATTATAGTTCAGTAGCGTGGGGAGATTATGATAATGACGGTGATCTTGACATATTGTTGACCGGACTAACAACTGGCGGTAGTCGAGTGTCTAAAATATATCGGAACGACGGTGATAACGCATTCGCAGAACAGGCATCAATTGCATTAGATGGTGTTATTAATAGTTCAGTAGCGTGGGGAGATTATGATAATGATGGTGATCTTGACATATTGCTGACTGGAGCTACAGACACCGGCACCACATCAAAAATATACCGGAACAACGGAGATAACACATTCACAGAACAGACATCAATTGCATTAACTGGTGTCACCCAGAGTTCAGTAGTATGGGGAGATTATGATAATGATGGTGATCTGGACATTTTACTGACTGGAGATACAGGCACCGTCCGAGTATCCAAAATATACCGGAACAATAATCTCGCACTAAACACATTGCCTACTGCCCCAACAAACTTGTCATCAATGGCCACCGCAGAAAGTGTTACATTATGCTGGGATAAAAGTACAGATAATGAAACCCCGCAGAATGGCTTAAGATATAATATAGTAATTGGCACTGCACCAAATGCGGTAAATACATTATCACCAATGTCGGACAGATCAACAGGCTACAGGAGGGTGATAGAACTTGGCAATACAAATCACAACAATAGCTGGACGATTAAGGGACTGGATTCAGTACAAACTTATTACTGGAGTGTACAGGCATTAGACAACTGTTTTGCTGCCTCCGGATTTGCGCAGGAACACTCTTTAAATATTACATCAATTGAAGAAGAACAGTTCAATGGGTTACCAACAGAGTATGAGTTAAATCAAAATTATCCAAATCCATTTAATCCAATTACTGTAATTAGTTGGCAGTCACCAGTGAGCAGCTGGCAAACTATGAAAGTATACGATGTTTTAGGAAATGAAGTTGCAACACTGGTTAATGAATATAAATCTGCAGGAAGATATGAAGTTTATTTTAATGGTTCTGGTTTAACAAGTGGAATTTATTTTTATAAAATTTCGTCTGGTAGTTTTGTTGAAACGAAGAAGATGATTTTGTTAAAATAATGTTATGAAGTACGAATCCTCTCAGGCTGCTTGTAAAGAATTTTCAGAATAGGAAAGGGTTCTAGCGTTAGATCTAAACTTTGGGTACGAGCAATCGTGCCCTTTTATTTTTACACCAAGTTTATAATGCTGTTATAAACTGTATCTTGATTGCCAATCAAAATAAGTCGATATTCGAAGCCAAAATTATAATATTAATCACAGTTAAGACAATGAAAGAAATCAGAGAAAAAATAAATTCTATTGATGATAAAATGCTTCAACTTCTTGCAGAAAGAAGAGAATTAAGTGTCGAGATTATCAAACTTAAAAATGAAGATAAATCTGCGATACGCGATCGTGACAGGGAAAAACAATTATTAACAAGATTAATTGAAGCCGGAAGAAACTATGGTTTGGATACTCATTATGTTTCCAAAATATTTCAGGAAATTATAAGTGATTCCATCCGTATACAAAATAGATTTGTGCTTAATAGTTCAAACGAATCTGAAAAAGATGATTTAATTAAAGTTGCAATACAAGGAATTGAAGGCTCCTACAGTTACTTAGCAACCAGGCAGTTTTTTAGTGATTCAGGAAAAGATATTCATTTTAAAAAGTATAATACGTTTGATGAAGTAGTTGAATCTGTCGAAGATTCAAGTTCGGATTATGCCATTCTTCCAATTGAAAATACAACAAGCGGCAGTATAAATGATGTTTATGATGCATTGCAAAGCAGTAATCTTCACATAATCGGAGAAGAAATTTTTCCCGTAAAACATTGTTTGCTTACAATTGAAGACGTTCCATTAAATAGTATTAAAAAGATTTTTACACACTATCAGGCTGCAAGGCAGTGCAGTAAGTTTTTAAAATCAATTCCTAATGCAAAAGTTGAGCTGCTACCTGATACGGCAAAATCTGTTGAGTATATAAAAGAAAAAGGTGATAAGACTTTTGCAGCTATTGCAAGCAGGGAAGCAGCAGAGATATTTAATGTTGTCGTACTTCGTGAGGATATCGCAAATCAACAAGGAAACTTTACACGATTTTTAGTTTGCTCACGTAATCCAATTGTGGTAGATGATCGCATCCCTGCAAAGACATCCTTAATTCTTGCAACCGCTCATAAGCCGGGTTCGCTTGTAGATGCCTTATCTGTGTTTCGTGATTATCATATCAATATGACGAAACTAGAATCAAGACCCATTATTGGAAATCCCTGGGAAGAAATGTTTTATCTGGATTTTCAAGGAAATATTCAGGATCAAAAAGTAAAATCCTTGCTGGATGAAGTTGGAAAGCATACACGTTACTTAAAAATACTTGGATGCTATCCTGCAAAAGATGTTGAAAAAACAAAAGTTGAAAAAATATCTGTAAAGACCGATGAAATAAAAGAAACTATCTTAACACCCGAAATTATCACACAGAAAAAATCTCTTTCAAAAGTTTCATATAAACTTGCGAGCAGGGAATATAAAAGTGATGATACAATAATTTCTGTAAGAGATGTAAGGATTGGCGGCGGAAGTTTTGTGATTATTGCAGGACCCTGCTCCGTTGAATCTTATAATCAAATACTCGATTGTGCTAAAGAAGTAAAAGATAACTTTGCTCATATTTTACGGGGCGGATGTTTCAAACCACGCACTTCTCCGTATGCATTTCAGGGTCTCGGATTTGAAGCACTTGATTATTTAAAATCCGCAGGTGATGATTATGATTTACCAATTATTACAGAAGTTTTATCTGTTGATCAGGTAGAGAAAGTAGCTGAGAAATCTGATATACTTCAAATCGGTGCAAGGAATATGCAGAACTTTTCTTTGCTTTCTGAAGTTGGAAAATCATTTCGTCCTGTTATGCTTAAACGTGGACTGATGGCTTCAATCGAAGAATTATTAAATGCAGCGGAATACATTCTTGCTCGTGGAAACAGACAAGTTATTTTATGTGAACGCGGAATACGAACTTTTGAAACTGCAACAAGAAACACTTTAGATTTAAGTGCAATCCCGTTTTTAAAAGAGCTAACACATCTTCCTGTAATTGTTGATCCATCACACGCAGTAGGTAAGCGTGATAAGGTGCTTCCAATGGCAAAGGCAGCAAAAGCAGTTGGTGCTGATGGAATTATGGTAGAAATTCATCCTGACCCCGATAAAGCTTTAAGCGATGGTGAACAATCGATGCGATTCGATCAGTTTAGATTGATGACACAAGAACTTGAGAAAATGAATTGAGCTTTAAGAAAGTTGCGATAATCGGTTTAGGATTAATTGGCGGATCATTTGCAAAAGCTGTAAAGCATGCGGATCAAGGTGTTTTTATTTCGGCATTTGATACACCTGAAATCCTAAACAAAGCATTACAGGAAAAAGTTATTGATGAAGAATTAAAAAGTTTAGATAGTTCTCTAGATTCTGATTTGATAATAATTGCCTTACCAATAGAACAAAGTTTAAAAGTATTTAAAGAACTTGCTCCAAGATTAAATTCTGATCAAATCATATCCGATCTTTGCAGTGTAAAAGGAATATTTGCCGATGAGTGGAATTCAATTTCCAGTGCTGGAAAATATATTGGCGCACATCCAATGACTGGAAAAGAAAAGAGCGGATATGCAAACTCAGATTTATTGCTTTATGAAAACTCCGTTTTTATTATCTGCACAGAAGATCAAAATGATGAAACATTAAAAACTTACATTAATTTTATTAAACTGATTGGTGCAAGAATAGTTTTATTGGATGCTCATTTACACGATAGAATAACTGCTCACGTTTCGCATCTTCCGCAATTACTTTCTGTGCTACTGATGAATAAGGCAAATAATAAAATGGATAATGTTGCTCTGCTTGATTTTGCAGCCGGTGGTTTTCGTGATATGACGCGAATTTCCTCAAGTGATTTTAAGATTTGGGAATCCATTTTACGATATAATAAATCTGATATCCTAAAAACCTTAAAACTGTTTCAGGATCAGATTTTAAGACTAAATAAGTTAATTGAAGAAGATGATTTTAAATCGATTGGCGATCAGTTTGAGAGCGCAAGACTTGCAAGAAATGAAATTCCGATTAATACAAAAGGTTTTATTGATCCTCTTTATGACATAATGGTGTTTGTAAAAGATGAACCAGGAATGATTAGTAAAATTTCGACAATACTTTTTGAAAACAAAATCAATATAAAAGATATTGAGTTATTGAAAATACGAGAAGGAACAGGCGGCAACTTTAAATTTTATTTTGAATCTGAAACTGATGCTGCAAAGGCAAAACTGCTAATTATAAATGCCGGTTTTAATATCCAATAGTCCGCCAAAGTTGAGTATCGATACAAATCACAAGAAAAATAATTCTCTTTTGTCAAAACGGTAGCATTAGTATTTTTGATCAATGAAAAGTACACTTGCCATAATATTATTAATAGCAAACTTCCAGCTATTTCCGCAAATAATACCAGATGGATTAAATGGCGGTAAAGTAACTGGAATGGTTTTCGATTTTGATTCAAAGCACTCAATTGAATACGCTAATATTGTTTTATTATCAGCACAGGATTCATCTTTAATTAACGGTACCGTTTCGGATCCAAACGGACTTTTTGAATTATCAGGAATACCATCGGGGAATTATTTTATTGAAGTGAGATTTATTGGATATAAAAATGAAAACTTTAATATTGAGATAACTGAAGCTGATAGAACTATTGATCTGGGTGAAATATTTATTAAACCTAACGCTCTTGAACTTAATGACATAGTTGTGCAAGGGGACCGATCTCCCATCTCATATCAAATTGATAAAAAAGTTATCGATGTTGATAAAATACAAACGGTGATGTCGGGAAATGCTGCGGACGTTTTACAGAACGTACCTTCCGTTACTGTTGATATTGAAGGGAATGTGAGTTTGCGTGGAAGTTTAAATTTTACAGTTTTGATAGATGGGAGACCATCAATTCTAAGTGCACAGGATGCTTTGCAGCAGATTCCGGCAAGCTCTATCCAAAATATTGAGATTATTACAAACCCATCTGCAAAATATGATCCTGAAGGAACTGCAGGTATCATAAATATCTTATTGAAGAAAAATGAAAATCGTGGATTGAGCGGTGTAATAAATGCAAACGTCGGATTGAATGAAAAGTATGGAGGAGATTTTCTTTTTCAGTACCGCACCAGCAATCTTACTTATTTGCTTGGAATGGATTACAATACCAGAACATTTCCCGGAACTTCAATCTCTGAGAACACATATATTTCTGAAGGTTCAACTTCATATCTAAATTCCTCAGGTGATTCTGAATGGGGAAGAATCGGTTTTGGTATAAGAGGTGGATTCGAATTTAATTTTACTGAAAATGATTTTATAAATTTTACAGCAAGATATGGTACCCGAGAAGGTGGACAAAACTCAAGTTTAGATTATATTGAGTGGTCAACCAATTCTGTTGATGAATTATTTTATAATAACAAGACTGATAGAACCAGAGATGGAAAATACGGCGGAACAAATTTAACTTACATCCATAATTTTGGAGGTAAAGGACACGAAATTAAAAGTGAATTTAATTTTAGATATAATGAAGGTGATGAATCCACTCTAACTGAATCTATAAGTGGTGAATCAATTATAGAGGGGAAGAAAACAACCGAGTATGGACCTTCAAGAGATCTAGAACTCAAGATTGATTACACTCTTCCATTTTTAGAAACAAAGAGAATTGAAGCCGGTTATGAAGTTGAATTAGATAATTCGGATGATAATAATGCACTGTACTTATATGATTCCCTAAGCAATCAATATCAACTGCAACCGCAATTTAGTAATTCAGTTAATTATATAGATAATTATCAGGCACTGTATGCAACTTATATGGATCAGTTTGGTGAATTTGGAATACAGGGAGGTTTAAGAACAGAATATAGTTATAGAACTATTTCCTTAATCGATCCGGCAGATGAATACAAAATTGAACGTTGGGATTATTTTCCAACATTACATACCTCTTATAAATTTTCTGAAGGCACACAGATGATGGCAAGTTATTCGCGACGTATCCAAAGACCTCGCGGTTGGGAGCTTGAACCATTTTTAACTTGGATGGATGCCAATAATGTTAGAATCGGAAATCCTGAGTTGTTACCTGAATTAATAGATTCTTACGAAGCAGGAATTCAGACTTATGTTGGAAATGTTTCCTTATCACTAGAGTTATACCACCGGATTACAAATAATAAAATTGATCGAATCCGTTCTGTCTATGAGGAAGAGGAAAATGTTAATCTAAACAGTGTAGTTAATATTGGGAGAGATTATGCAACGGGAAGTGAAGTGATGATACTTTTTGATCCGTTAAAATTCTGGAATGTAAATTTTATGGGTAATCTATATAACTATAGTCTTGAAGGTGTTTTATACAATGAAGCGTTTGAACGACAGAGTTTAAATTATAGCACAAGATTAAATAATATGTTTAAAATTTCTTCAAACACACAGTTACAGGTTAATTTTAATTATAATAGCCCAGGTGTTTCTTCACAAGGTACGTGGGAAGGTTTTTTTACAACGGATCTTTCTGTTAAACAAGATTTATTTGAAAAATTACTATCACTTACTTTACAAGTAAGAGATTTATTTGGAACAGCCAAACGTGAATTCAGTTCATCTGGACCTGATTTTTTCAGTTATACTTATTTCGAACGTGAATCTCCAATGGTAATATTAAACGCTAGAATTAACCTTAATAACTTTAAATCTAAACGAGATCCGGGAGGAATGGAGAATCTCAATAATGGTGGAGAAGAGTTTTAATAAAAAGTTCCAATTTTTATTCAATTACAAAATCAGTAATATCACTCCGTAATCATTTCATTTTAATCTGAATACCTGAAAATATTTCAGAAAATTAATCAAGGAAAATATGTCATTCGAAAAATTAAAATTAATTAAACCAATCCAATTAGCTGTTAATGAAGAGGGATATAAAATCCCCACACCGATTCAGCGGCAGGCAATTCCCGTTATTCTTGATAGAAGAGATATACTTGGATGTGCACAAACGGGAACAGGAAAGACAGCCGCTTTTGCAATTCCAATTCTGCAAATTCTAAGTGAGGAAAAAGAAGATCACAGATCAAAAAAAGTAATACAAGCATTAATCGTTACCCCGACAAGAGAGCTTGCGATTCAGATCGGAGAAAGTTTTAACGCTTATGGAAGGCATACTAAATTAACAAATGTTGTAATATTTGGTGGAGTGTCCCAGAAACCTCAAACAGATAAATTATTGGAAGGTGTTGATATTTTAATCGCTACACCGGGCAGGCTTCTTGATCTGATGCAGCAGAAATTTGTAAACCTTAATCATATAAAATTGTTTGTATTGGATGAAGCAGATAGAATGCTGGATATGGGATTTATACATGACGTTCATATGATAATTGCAAAGCTGCCGACAAAAAGGCAATCACTTTTTTTCTCTGCTACTATGCCGCCGGAAATAATAAAACTTGCAAATTCAATTTTAACTCAACCAGTTAGTATAGATATTACTCCGGAGTTCAAAACAGTAGAGGCAATCAAGCAGGCAGTTTATTTTGTATCAAAACCTGATAAGAAAAGATTACTTTATTATATACTAAGAAATGAAAAAATTAATTCTGCTCTTGTGTTTACGAGAACAAAACATGGAGCCAATTTAGTTACAAAGTTTTTAAGTTCATCTAAAATTTCTTCGGATGTTATACACAGTGGTAAATCTCAAAATGCCAGACAGCGTGCATTAAATAATTTCAAATCATTGCACACAAAAGTTCTTGTTGCAACTGATATTGCAGCTCGAGGAATAGATATAGATAAACTCTCTCATGTATTTAATTATGATATTCCGAATATTCCAGAAACTTATGTGCATCGTATCGGAAGAACAGGCAGAGCAGGTCTTGGTGGAATTGCACTTTCATTTTGTGATAATGAGGAAAGAGTTTATTTGAAGGATATCATTAAACTCATAAAAATTCAGATACCGGTTATTAATGATCATCCATATAAAATTAGTAGTGAAGCAGTTCAAAAAAATGAACAACATCATATTATGAAATCACCTTCATCAGAAAAAACTTCGACACAAAAGAAATCAGGTTCATCAGGATACTTTAGCAAGAAAAAGAAAAGATGGGGACGCAAGCCAAACACGAACAAATCTAAAGTATAAATAATTAGATTTGAGTTATTATTTAACTAAGTGTTTCTAAGTGTGCTTAGTGTCTAAGTGGTAAAAGAGTTTACTACCACCATGACACTTAGAACACTAAGGTTCACTGAGTACAGTTTATTCTCTTAAAATTAAAATGGCTCCAACCAGAATTAATATTGCTGCAATACTTCTCTTTAAAAGATCTTTATCATTAAATAACTTTCCTCCAATTACTGTCGCCCAAAAAACGGATGTTCGCTTGATAGCAAGAACAAGTGCAACAGAAGCCAAACTGACTGCGACAATCTGAGTATAACGATAGCCTATAGTAAGCACAGATATCAGGGCAATCCAGCCAAGATTATTTTTTTGAACATTCACATGACTAACTTCTTCTTTTTTTCTAAAAATAATATATATAGTTGAAAATATTACAGCAAAGTAAATATGCTGAAATGCTGTAAGCGATATTGGTGATAGATTTAATTTGATAAGCAATAACTTGTCAAGAATTGAAGATGCTGTAAATAGGAACAGTGCAAGAATTATAAAACGATGATACTTTAATTTTATTAACAAGTTCTGGGGTAAAACAAATTCTTTAAGATTTTTACTCTCAAGTATAAAAGTACCGGCAATTAAAAATATCAGTCCTATCACTTCAATCGTTTTTAATGATTCGCCAAGAAGGAGAAACGCAAACACTGCAACAAATCCCGGAGTAAGCGCAAGCAGCGGCAAAGCATTGCTGATCTCTAAATTTTTAAGAGCAATCATTACACAGAGAAAAGCGGCAACACCAATAATTGATTTTACAAATAGTATTGAAAGATTTAAAATATTTATTGTGTTGTAATCAATAAAAAAGAAAAAGGGGATTGAAAAAACCAAATTTACAATTGATAGTAAAAAAGAAAATTCTAATGCGCCGAGATTAAATAATACTTTTTTCTGTGTAATAGCCGCAAAAGCAGAAAGTAAAGCAGAGATAAAAGCAACAGCAAACCAGGTCATATTATTATTCCATTTGAAAACTATAAAATTTAGAATGCAAGATTAGCTCTTAAAAAAAAGTTTCTGCCAGGCTCAGTTGTAATGGAGCCTCTGTTAGTCGAAAGATGATTTCGATATTCCTTATTAAAAATGTTCTCAATTCCAGCACTAAATCCGCCTTTAACTCCTCCGTGAGTTATATTTATAAAATTTATTTTAAAATTAAATGTTAAATAACCGGGAGTAGTTTTTTCAGCAGGAGCAACTTTATTTTGTTCTGCAAATATAATGGATGAAAAATCTGCACTCATCCAATCTAGTGGAAAATACTCGATACCAATAATGGAATTTAGCGGAGATATTTGAGGCAAATCCTGATCATCTTTTTGATTTAAGCCACGCACATAAGATAACGTGTTATAAATGTTTACTTGATTTAGCAGCATGTAATCTATAGAATATTCAAATCCATATAAAAGAGCTTCTCCTATGTTGGTTTTAATCAAAGCATTTCTACCATCGTAAGTGCCGGGTACTTCTGCAACAAGATCTTTTAATGAATTTAAGAATATGCTGGTTGTGAAATTTAGATTGGATGGAAACATTCTAAACCCTAGATCAAAGAAATAACCTTGCTCAGGTTTTAGATTTGGATCACCAACTTTAATAACACTTCCAAGATCGATGTACTGATACCGTTCTTCAAGTGAAGGCGATCGGAAAGACCGTGCAGCATTAAATGAGATATTTGAGTAATCACTTAATGAGTAGAGTAATCCAATATTAAAGACATAAGATTTATTTTCGGCTTTTTCAGCTTCCCAGATTATAGTTTGACCAGGAGGGTTATCATTCACAACTCCATTATTGACTTCATACAACGGGTTGTATGTTTCAGCATTACTTAACCAGATATAATCGTATCTTCCACCGAGAGTAAGTTTAAAATTATCTAATAAATCCATTTCATCCTGCAAATAAATTCCGGCACTGCTGTAATAAGCGTCCGGTAAAGGCTTTTCATAAATTGTTTTGTCCAAAGTTCTTACAACTGAAGAATCAAGTGGATTTAAGAATTCAATTTTTTGTTCTCTTGTTCGCAATCCATTATAATTTCGCGTCCAGAAATCAAAGCCGGCAATTAGATAGTGATGTGCTAATTTGAAGTCTGCCTGGGTTTGAAATCCATTTGTATTATGATCTGCACCGGGATTAATCTTTATAACACTTACTCTTCTGGGAGGCTGCTCGTTTCCAGCGGGGATAAACTGTACTATTCCAGGAATGTTCTCAACATCCCTTAAGATAAACTGATGAAAATATTTAGCAGATAATTTTATTAACGAGCGACTGAGATTATTTATTTTATATTCAGCACTAAGCAGTCTTCTCATTTCCTCAGGATACGTTACAATAGCATTGTTAGGAAACAGCGGTGCACCGCCTGGAATCCCAACATCATAAGCATTAAACTGTTGGTAGTTAAATTTTATTTCGTGATTTAAAAATGGTTTTAGCTGAAGTAAAGCACTAAAACTATTATCTTCAAATTGGCTGTTGCTTAATTCGCCTGCGGGCGTTTGAGTGTTATCTGCTTTTCTATAAATGCCACTTAACTTTAGAATCCACTCATTACCGGAAGCAATAAGATTAATTCCATTAGAGAAAAAATTATTTACCGAATTAAATCCACCCGAATAAGAACCTGTTAAACTTAATTTATTTGTATAACTGCCGGATTTAGTAATTACATTTATTGTTCCACCCGTAGCTCCTGAACCATAAAGAGAAGATGCAGCGCCTTTTATAACTTCAATCCTTTCAACATCATTAAGATCAAACATTGAAAGACGCGCACTGATGTCAGTTGATGTTTCAATTCTATTGCCATCAATTAACGTAACAACATTAGCACGGCTTAAACCTCTTATGCTAACCTCAGTTCCCCAAATTCCATCTCTTAAAAGTGAAATACCCGATTCAGTTTTTAACAAATCAGAAACTGTAAATAAAGGACTCATTTCTATTTCTTTTCTACTGACTGAGGAGACAGAATATGGAAGCATTTGAATATTTTGTTCATACTTGTTTGCAGTTACTATAATTTCCTGAAGTTTTACGCTTTCTGATGACAGTTTAATGTTAATAACTGTATCTGAAAATAATTCAATTTTTGTTTCAAAAGTTTTGTAAGAGATATGTGAGATGATTACAAAGTATTTACCTTTTGATAAATTCTCAAAAAGAACTTCACCAAAATTATTTGTTGTACCAAAAAAAAGATCGGATACCGCAATATTTGCATTCGTTATAGGCATATTATTATCCGTATCACCAATTTTTAATTTAATATCAAAAGATTGTGCGAAGGTCTCGAATTGTATGATAGATAGTGTTAAAATAATGAATAGAGTTTTCATAAATGTTTTATAAAGGATAAAGATAAATTTTTATAACAAATTAATTAATATGAAAAAATTATCTTTGTAAATATAAAGATTGTTTATGAAGGTGAACAATAATAAGTATTTGTAATGGCTGCAGTTTGTATTAAGTTTTATGAAAGTCTAAATCAAATGTATTGTCTTAACTATTATTCTAAAATAAAACTATATATTAGAGAAGAATACAAATTCAAATTATTACAAATATATATCTTATCTAACTTTTATAAAGATCTATTAGAATTATCGAATGAAAACAATCTGCCAAATAATACTTTTAACATTATTTTCAGTTTCTTTTTTTTATCCACAGCATGAGATATTTAAATCGATAGCTGCAGAAAATGGATTATCCAGCAGTGATATTAATTGTCTGCTTCAGGATAAGTTGGGTTTTATCTGGATTGGCACTGATAATGGCTTAAACAGATTTGATGGTTCTGATATTAAAGTTTTCAGGAATAATCAAAATAGTGCATCAAGTATTTCTGATAATAGTATATGGGCTTTATTTGAAGATAGAAAAGGAAATATTTGGATTGGGACGAAAGCGGGAATTCTTAATAAATATTCTACGGAATATGAAAAATTTGAGCAAATTAAGTTTTATGATAATACAATTTCAGAGAATAGTATTACTGCAATACTTGAAGACAATAATGGAATTATATGGATTGGAACTTACTCTCAGGGGCTCTACAATTATAATCCTTCAACAGGTAAATTCAAGAACTGGAAATATGATCCAACCAATAAAAATGGAATAAGCAACAATTACATAACTTCTTTACTGCAGGATGATGCCGGATTAATCTGGATAAGTACATACAATGGATTGAATCGTTTAAATCCTAAAAAACTTTCTGATGGATTTACATTATTTATTACGAGTAAATTGAACGAAAACACGATCAGTAATGATCTGGTTTGGAAAATAAATCAATCGATACTTGATAAAAATTTACTTTGGATTAGTACTGCTGATGGATTATGTACCTTTAACATAAAAAAAAATAAATTTAGTCGTTTACCAGTAAAAGTAAAAGTACCATCACAATTTAGTAATAGTTTTGCATCAGTTGCAGAACAGATTATTAATGGCAAACATATTCTTTGGGCTGCTACCTATGGGGGCTTGTTTAGGATTGATCTGAGCAATAATTATACTGAACAATTTGTAAGTGATAAGAGCAATTCTTCTGGTTTGCTCGGCAATCATATAGACCAGTTATTAATTGATCGTTCTGGAGTTTTATGGATAGCAACCGAAAAAGGATTAAGTTATCATTCCTTAAAATTTCAAAAATTCAATAGTCTGCTTTCAAAAAACATTAATGAAACTTTATATCAAGAATTAGCCGTTTCTGATGTTAAAGGAATTATTGAAGGCGGATATAATGAGTTTTACATAGCTTCTACAGAGGGCTTGTTCTTACTAAAAGTGGATGGAAATAAATCAGAATATAAAAAGTTTTCTGAGTTAAATGACTTAAATCTCTGGTCTCTAGAAAAAGGGTTTAACAAAGATTTATGGATTGGAACTTACGGCAACGGATTAATCCATTTTGATCTCACCACTTCTCAAAAAAGAATCATAAATATTAAAAGTCCTACTTTTAAAACATCGGCATTTAATTACATTAAAGCTTTGCACCTTTCTAAAGATGGAAATCTCTGGATGGGATTTTGGGGCGGTGGATTAGCATCATTCAATACAAACACAGAAGAATATAAAATTTGGATCAAAGACGATAACATTAAAAATAGTTTAAGCTTTAATGATGTTTGGGCTTTGCACGAAGACAAACTTGGAAGATTATGGATCGGAACAAACGGCGGGGGATTAAATTTATTTGTTCCAGATAAAAATGATTTTATTAATTGGAAATTTGACATTAATTTAAAAAATTCACTCATTAACAATTCAATACTTAGCCTAAGCGAAATTCCATCCAAAAATGTTAATGAAGTAATTCTTTTAGTGGGTACAGAAAATGGTTTAAGTAAAATAATGGTAACAAATCCTAATTCTGATAACTATAATGTTAGGTTGCAATTTAACAATTATTTAAATGCATCAGATTTATTGGATAAATCATTAAGCGGAATATTGAGTGATGAAAATGGGTATTTATGGATGAGCAGCAACTTTGGTTTGATGAGGTTTAATACTTCAGACCAATCATCATTTTTATTTGGCAGCGCAGATGGATTACGAAGCAATATTTTTAATTCTGGTGCATTTTATAAATCAAAGAGCGGATTAATTTTATTCGGTTCTGTTAAGGGGCCAGTTATTTTTAATCCAAAAGAGATTAAACTTTCTGAGTTTGAACCGAATGTTATCTTAACTGATTTTCTAATGCTTAACCAAAAAATTTTACCAGAAGAAAACGCCCCTTTGAAAAAAAGTATTGCAGTTGCAAAAGAGGTAAATCTATCATATGATCAAAATGTTTTTACTTTAAGTTTTGCATCGTTAGATTATAATGCAAGTGAACACATTCAATATTTATATAAACTGGAAGGATTTGATAAAGACTGGGTCAAGAGTGGTACGTTTCATTCAGCAACATATACTAACCTTGATGCCGGGTCCTACACGTTTAAAGTAAAAGGCACAAATAGTGATGGGCATTGGAGTAATAATGAAGCTTCAATTAAAATAAATATTGCACCGCCTGCGTGGAAAACTGTGTGGGCATATATAGTTTATGTTTTAATAATTGCAGCTGGACTTTTTGCTATCAGAAAATTTGAGTTGAGCCGAAGCAAACTTCGTAATGAATTAAAGCTAAGAGATTTAGAAGCAAAAAAGATTCGAGAACTTGAAAATATGAAATCTCGTTTCTTTGCAAATCTCTCACACGAATTCAGAACTCCGTTAATGCTAATAAAAGGACCTGCTGAACAACTTTTAAATAGAAGTAATGTTAATAAAACGGAGCAGATTAAATTAATCCAAAGGAATAGCGAGAAGCTTCAGAATTTAATAGATCAGTTATTAGAACTTACACAACTTGAAGCAGCATCAATTGAAGTAAAAGCAAAGAAGGAAAATCTAGTTTCTATAGTTCGGGGAATCTTCTTTTCATTTTCTGCTTTAGCTGAGAGCAAGAAAATATCTCTCAAGTTCAATTCGGTAAAAGATCAAATTGTTACTTGGATAGATAGAGATAAGATTGAAAAGATTTTAAATAATCTTTTATCAAATGCTTTTAAGTTTACTCCGGAAAATGGAACAATTAATATCGAAATAATAAATACGACGATAGATAACATTGACTATTCTACTATTTCAATTAAAGATTCTGGAATTGGAATTCCTGATGATAAGATCGAAAATATATTTGATCGTTTTTATCAGGTGGATGATTCAAGTAAGCGTGCTTATAGCGGTTCCGGAATTGGTTTATCGTTGGTAAAAGAACTCGTTGATTTGCATAATTGGAAAATATTTGTTGAGAGTAAAGTTGGGATTGGAACCGAGTTTATTCTACAGATTCCTTTGGATGATAATTATTTAAACGATAATCAGAAAATAGCTGAAGAAGAATTATCAGATAGTTCTTTATCAACAGAATTCAATTCGTCAATAACAAAAGATCCAACCAAATCTATTTTGACAGAAGATAATTCTAAATCGATATTTAAAAAAGATGGGAAAACAGATCTTGTAAATAAATCTAAAATTCTAATTGTGGAAGATTCTGAAGATGTTCGGAATTATATTAAAGATATACTAAGGGATGATTATAATATTTTAGTTTCAGAAAATGGAGGAAAAGGTTTAGATGATGCTTTCGAAATGTTACCCGATCTTATTATAAGCGATGTAATGATGCCGGTGATGGATGGAATTGAGTTCTGTAAAAGAATAAAATCCGATTGGCGAACTTCTCATATCCCTGTTATCCTTCTTACTGCAAAGGCTACAAGTGAAAACAAGATTGAAGGATTGGAAACTGGAGCAGATGACTATATAACCAAACCATTTAATTTTCGGGAACTAACGGTTAGGATTAAAAATCTTTTAGAACAAAGGCAAAAGCTTCGTGCAATTTTTGGAAAAGATGTAAACTTTAAACCGGAGAACATCACACCTAATAAAGCGGATCAGGAATTTATTCAAAAAGCAATTATTATTGTTGAAAACAACATATCAGATTCTGATTTCGATTCTGAACATTTTGCAAAAGAAATATTCTTAAGTCGAAGTCAACTACATAGAAAAATTCAAACTATAACCGGGCAATCAACGGGTGAATTTATTAGAATCGTTAGACTTAAAAAAGCAGCCGGATTGATATTAGAAAAACAATTATCAGTAACTCAAATTTCTTTTGAAGTTGGATTTAATAGCCCATCTCACTTTACAAAAGCATTCAAACAAATGTTTGATTGCTTGCCATCCGAATTTATAGATAGAAGCAATTCTTAGCACAATCGAATTTGTAAAAATTATATTTCACTCCATTTTGCTACACTAACGCTAAAGTTTGACACAGCAGCAACAGTACACGCCTTAATAAACAATTAATTTTAAAGCGGAAATAACTAATTCTATTAATATTATTTAAGGAGTGCAATATGCAAAAACTAATTCTATGTTTGGCGGTTCTTCTTTTTTTCGTTCCTAATATTACATTAAGTCAATCAAGTGGAACTTATTCGCCCAGGGGAGTTCAAGTAGCCTTTCCGTTTTTTGATGATGTTGAAGACACAACAGCATCGTCTTCATATTGGCAAAGAGATGCTGCTGTTTGGAAAATGCAGCAGGCAACTGCTCATAGTGGTACATATATTTGGGCTATGCTTCCTACTACTGGCTCATATAATTATCTTACGCTTGCTTCAGATATAAATCTATCGTCAACCCCAAATCCTTATTTATCATTTTGGATTAGAAAGGCTGATGGTGGAACTGGTGCGTTAAGTATAGAAGCCTCCAATAATGGCGGAACAAGTTGGACAGTGCTTAGCCAACCTTCTTTTAATGGAAATTTCTATGTTCGTTATCAGGTTTCACTGAGCAATTTTCTTCAGGCAAACACTCGTATCAGAATTGGTTGTTATGCTCCATATGGAAGCACTTATTATTTAGATGACATATTGATTGACAATGCTCCATCACCTCAGCCTGTTTTGCTTTCAAGTCCGACTGATAATGGAATGAATGTTACCTGGAATCAATCAACTGCACTTGATTTTTATAGATATAGAATAATCATTACAACAAGTACGAGTGATGTTAACAACTTTTATATTGCTCCATCCCTAAGTGGCCGTGCTGAAACAAAAGTTTTGGATTTTTTTACTAAAACAAAGCTTGATACTTTATTAACTGATCTTACTTTTGCAAACACTTTATACTATGTAAAAATTTATGAAGAAGATAATCAAGGTAATGTTAATCAAGGCTCTGACAGATCTGATCTTTCAACAGCATTTAATATAACTCAACAAACAACACCATTTGTACAAGATTTTGAAGGTTCATTTAATTGGGTTGCGGATTTACCTTGGGCAGTTACAACGGATGATGCAGGCGATCCTGGACATAGCCCAACTCATGCCTATGAAGATAGCCCTCAAGGAAATTATCCTGCAAATGCTGATAGGCGTTTGACTATGCAAATAAATTTGTCAGGTGTCACTCGTCCAGCTTTAAAATTCAACCATAAATATTCATTTGAAACCAGTTCTGATTATGGTTCATTAGAAATTTCTAACGATAATGTGAACTGGACTACATTGAATGGATTTACAGGTAATACAGGCAGCGAATGGGAAACAAGAAAATATGATGTTGGTATTCTCAAAAATCAAAACACTGGTTACATAAGATTTAAAACTGTTTCGAATGGATCAAATCAACAAAATGGCTGGAGCCTTGATGATGTTGAAATATTTAATAATACAAGAAATCAACCATTTCCATTTTTTGATGATGTTGAAACAGATACTACTTCTCTTAATGCTTGGGTTCCAGGAAGTTTTGATTTAAAACTTGCAAATTCACACAGCGGTGCTCAGGTCTGGTCATTAAAACCTTCAGGTGGTTCATATAATTATTTAACCTTATCAGGTAGAATGAATCTTTCCGGTGCTCCAAATCCTTATTTATCATTCTGGATTAAAAAAGCTGATGGTGGAACCGGTGCTTTAAGTATTGAAGCATCAAATGACGGCGGATTAACATGGACAGTGTTATCACAACCCAGCTTTAGTGGTACACAATACATTTGGTACGAGGCTTCATTGAGTAATTTTAGACAAGCAAATGTGCTTGTAAGAATTGGCTGCTACGCACCTTATGGAAATTCATATTATATTGATGATATCTTATTAGATAATGCTCCTACACCTAAAGCACTCACACTTTTAACTCCGACTAATAATGGTATGAAAGTTAGATGGGGAATATCAACAGCGCCGGATTTCGGAAGTTATAGAGTTGTACTCTCAACCGATCAGAACCAGGTTAATAATTATTTTGCATTTGAGGGATTGCAAACTAGAACCGAGACCAGAGTATTTGATATTTATAATCAGGCTACAATTGAAACAACTCTTACAGATCTGACTTTTATGAATACAATTTATTATGCAAAGATTTATGAGAGAGATACTCAACTACTAATTAATCAAGGGTCAGAAAGAGCAGATCTATCAACTTCATTTAATGTAATTTCACAAACTGCACCATTCGTTCAGACTTTTGAAAATACATTTGGGTGGGCATCTGATTTACCGTGGAGCGTTACACAGGAAGATTCCAGCGATCCAGGGCATAGTGGAGCTCATGCTCTTGAAGATAGTCCCGGAACTAATTATCCTACTAGTGCTGATAGAAGAATTGTATTCCAGGTTAACACTCAGGCAGTAACAAGACCTGTCCTAAGGTTTAATCACAGATATGCATTTGAAACCGGATCAGATTTTGGTGTAGTTGAATATTCTGTTGATAACGTTAATTGGAGTACGGTAACAGGTTTTACAGGTAACACAAATACGTTGTGGGAAACTCGTGAGATAGATTTAACACCTATTAAACAACTGAATGCAGCATATGTAAGATTTAAGACAATTTCAAATGGGTCCAATAATTTAGATGGATGGCATCTTGATGATGTTGAAATTTATAATAACACAAAAACTTTAGGTATTCCGCTTTTTGATGATGCAGAAATAGATACTATTTCTAAAAAATATTGGATCAAAGGTCTATTTGATATTAAAATAGCAAATGCATACAGCGGATCTCAGGTATGGGCTTTAGAACCTGCAGGCGGTTCATATAATTATCTTACTTTGTCTGGCACAATGAATCTTACAAATGCACCAAATCCATTCTTATCTTTTTATGTTAAAAAAGCTAATTCAGGTACAGGTGCACTAAGTATTGAGATGTCCAATAATGCAGGATTAACCTGGACTGCGATAGCACAGCCAAGTTTCAGTGGTCCTAATTATATTAACTACACTTACTCCTTAAATAATTACAGACAGAACAACGTGTTATTAAGAATTGGTGGATATTCCCCTTATGGTGATACCTATTTATTTGATGACATTACTATTGCTGATTCTTCAGGTTGGACGGGTATAGAAGATTTTGCTGGAATAACACCAACAGATTTCGAACTAAGTCAGAATTATCCTAATCCATTTAACCCAAGCACAACAATTCGTTACGCAGTACCCAATGAAAGTAGAGTATCCATCTCAATATTCAATTTACTTGGTCAAGAGGTGGCAACTTTGGTAAATAATATTCAATCAGCAGGATATCACGAAGTTGAATTTAATGCATCTGAATTGTCCTCAGGTGTATATCTATACAGAATTAATGCTGTTTCTTCCATTGGTTCAAAAGAATTTACTAGCACCAAAAAGTTTTTACTTCTGAAGTAACGTAAATTAGTTTAATATCTAAGAAGACTACTTCTAAGGTAGTCTTCTTGATTTTTTACCATCTTCATAAAAATATTTTTAAAATGAACAAACGTGACGAACAATAGAACAACTTTATTATTAGGAGGCTCCAATGAAATATATTTACACAATCTTACTTGTAATACTTATTTCTTTTTCATTCATCAGATCTCAAGTTCCAAACGGAGGTTTTGAAAATTGGACAACTGGTGAACCAGATTTCTGGTTCACTAATAATGATGATACATTGATTACAATTACTCAATCAAATAGCAGTCATACTGGTTCTTCAGCATTAAAGGGAGAATGTATTCCTTTTTTCCCACCTTTTTTACCAGTGATTGGCCCGGTTGGAATCTGTGATGGAGATGATGATGATGGTTTCCCAATAGAATTTAAATATAATTCTTTAAAAGGATTCTATAAATTAAATTCTCAGGGTGGAGACCAATTATTTGTTACTTTATGGGTTGCTGCAGATACTCAAGCTATTGGTGTAGGGTCTATACTCTTAAACAGCGCAGCATCATACACTGAATTTGCAATTCCTATTACATATATTGATCCAGCTACTCCAAATAAATGCATTATATCTTTCCAAATTTTCAATCCAGTCGGTGGAATTAATGTAACACTAGGATCAGAAATGTACCTGGATGATCTTGAACTTTCAATGGATATGGTTTCTGATGTAAAAGAGGAATTTCAGCCTTCTACATTTTCACTAGAACAAAATTACCCTAATCCATTTAATCCAAGTACAACTATCAAATACACAATCCCGAATGTCACCCTGAGCGGAGTTGAAGGGGCGCGAGTACAGCTTAAAGTTTACGATGCTCTTGGAAATGAAGTTGCAACTCTTTTTGATGAATTTAAGCCAGCAGGAAATTATGAAGTTGATTTTAATGCTTCAAAACTTTCAAGTGGAGTTTATTTCTACAAACTACAAGTTGGTGAGTTTTTATCAACTAAGAAGATGACCTTGTTAAAATAATGGATCCTAAACTTTAAATAAACGAGGAATGGGAAGCATCGATCATAATCTCCTTGTGCATGTGCCGCATAGCTAATAACTCTGCGGCATATAACTAGTTCGTTGTTTGTGAAATAATCTGAAAGCATTTAATGACCTACAATTATGAAAAGAGTAAGAGAAGATTAAAGATATTAACTGTTATCATTAACGTTACAATATTTTTAATTGCTATTTCAATAGTTGCCGTAATCATTAGCCTGATATAATCACAACTTTATAAAAAATAAAATAAGAGCAAAAAAAGTATTTATACTATAAAAATTGTTAAAGGGAGAAATAGAGATGATCAATGTTAAAAAACATTTTTTTGAAATTATTTACTTAATAATACTTGTTCTGTTATTTAGTTTAGTCAAATAGTTAAACTCACTTTTATGCTTTAAAACTAAAAACTTTAATATTAAAGCCATTCATATTGAATGCTCAAATATCAGCAAGCTTCAAATCTTCTAAAATCTTTTAAATATTTTCGATTGCACTATTCCAATTAGAGCATACTTATATTTGCTTTGTAAATAAATGCCAACTTAAAAACTTAAATTAGATTGAATAATATGTTCGACTATCAAAAAAATAATATTTACTTTGCACAGGTTCCCGGTATGATGGAAGAATTATGTGAACAGGAATTGATAGAACTTGGAGCAAAAAATACTAAAGTGTCTTATCGCGGAATCTATTTTGAAGCTGATCATTCTACACTCTATAAAATAAATTATACTGCAAGAACAATATCACGCGTGTTGGCACCATTAAAATCTTTTTACTGTAACAACGCACACGCAATAATGAAAACTGCAGAACAAATAGAATGGGAAAAAATATTTTCACTTGACCAAACTTTTTCAATCACTTCGTCAGTAACTAAAAGCACAATAAATAATTCTCTTTACGCTTCTCAAGTTTTAAAAGATGGAATTGCAGATTACTTTCGTGCAAAGTTTGATAAAAGACCAAATGTAGATACAGTTAATCCGAATGTAAGATTTAATTTATTCATCGAAAAAGATAAAGCAATTTTAAGTCTTGATACTTCAGGCGAATCATTGCACAAGAGGGGATACCGACTTTTAGCAGGTGAGGCTCCGATGCAGGAAACTCTTGCTGCAGCAATAATAAGATTAAGTAAATGGGATGGTGAAAAACCACTGCTGGATTGTATGTGTGGATCTGGTACAATAATATGTGAAGCATTAATGCATTATTGCAGAATTCCTGCACAAAAACTTAGAAAGAACTTTGGATTTTTTCATCTGCCGGATTTTAATGAATCAATTTGGAAAAAAGTAAAAGATGAAGCTGATAGCAAAATAAGACCATTACCGAAAGAATTAATTTATGGAAGTGACAAATCTCAGATAACACTTAAAGTCGCGCAGGAAAATTTATCAAGACTACCATTTTCTGAAAACATTGAGTTAGCCGGGCAGCCATTCCAGCATATTAAGCAGTTTGAAAATGGAGTGCTGATCACGAATCCACCTTATGGAATTAGACTAGGACAGAGAAGTGAAGTTGAAGTTCTCTACAAAGAGCTTGGGGATTTTATAAAAACAAAGTGTAAAGGAACAACAGCCTTCATTTACACAGGAGAGCCAACCTTAAGAAAACACATAGGATTAAAAACTTCAAAAAGAATTCCCTTAGTAAATGGAAAACTAGAAGGTGTGCTCTTACAAATTGACAGCTATGAGGGGAGTAAAAAAGCAAAGTATCAGAAGAAAGAAAATGAATCCGAATAAAAGATAAGAACTAAGTAGTTAATATAAGTTTGTTAGTACACCAGCAGGGTTTCTTCGGAAGGTATGGCTATGCCAGAACCCCGAACCTTCCCGATTGTGTATCGAGGTGCTCAATTTGTTCTTAAATAAAAAGCCCATCTAAAATAGATGGGCTTTCTTGTACACCCGGCAGGATTCGAACCTGCAACCTTCTGATTCGTAGTCAGATGCTCTATCCAGTTAAGCTACGGGTGCATATATAAAATGATTTCAAATCACCTCAACCTCCCCGATCATATCGGGGTGCTCTATCAAGTTGGACGACGGGTGCATTGAAATTATGTATGCAAATTTAATATAAATACTGTGTTTTATCAATTCTTAAAAACTAGTTGAAAATGCTTTTTTATTTCTGGACACTTCTGTTAATGTACTCAATTATCTGTGCACCCTCCGGTTTCGATGGAAATTTCATTTTCAATTCTTCGGCATACTTTAATGCTTTACTATTTTCGTCGGTTTTAATATAAAAATCTGCTAACGCATAAATAATATCAAATTGATTTGGGGAAAACGAATCAGCTTTTAGCAGAGAAGCCTCAGCTTTTTTGTTTTCGTTTAGATATTGATAGATGATACCAAGATTATAATAAATCCTATTGTTGGCATTTTTCTTTTGGGCAGCCTTTTCAAGGACTACAGCAGCTTCTTCATATCTTTTTTGTTCAGCATACAATAATCCAAGATAGTATTCACTCTCGGTATATTCTGAATGATTCTTAATCAGATCGAGAAATAATTCTTCCGCCTCCTTCATTTTACCCTGGCTATAATAGAGTAGTGCAAGATTGGATTTAGCGGGATAAAACTGTCTATCCATTTTAATTGATTCCACATAAAACTTTTCTGATTTATTAAAATCTCCTTTATTGGAATAAAAATTTCCAAGATTGAATCTACCGGTGGGGAAGTCAGCAGTATATTCCAGAGTTCTTAGATATTCTTTCAATACTTCATCAAGTTTTTTTAACTGCTCATTCGTTAAGAATTCTTTTTGTACAACAGAAAGTTTTACTGCAGCCGCAAGACGCACAATTCGGATTGGATCATCAAGCAGCGGGAAAATTACCCTGACTAATTCCTGATCTGAATTAGCAATGAATGCATCAATTGCTCTTTCGCGCACCAGCGGTTCAATATTATAAAGCATTTCGATAATCACTGAATCAGCCGCAGAACTGTTGTAAGCTGATAAATAGCTTAATGCTGTTGCCCTTACCATTTCTGGATACAAATCATTTTTAATTAATCTTATCAGGCTTGTATCGGCATTTTCTTTTTGCAAATACCCATCAGCCAGAACAGATGCATAAGTGAATTTTTTTCTTTCGCCATAATATTTTTTGATATAATCTTCGGACCACTGAAAACTTTTATCTGCATGACAATCGTTACAAGCATTGGGTACATTATATTTTATCGATAGATCCGGCCGTGGAATTCTAAAACTGTGGTCTCTCCTGAAATCCACTCCCATATAATAATTACCGGGCATATGACAGGTTTTGCACAGAGCACCTTCACCAACGGGAACCATTTCTCCAAATTTATTTTTAACTGCTTCACCTTTTTCATTTGTATATTTATGAAAGTGGTGCTGATAAGTATCATATTCTTCCGGTCGATGGCATTGTGTGCAAAGTGCATTTCCCTCAAACTTAAATTTAATGCTGTGAGAATCGTGACAATCACTGCACCTCACATCGTGCATGTACATTTTGCTTTGAGTGAATGAAGCAAAAACATAAACCTCATCCAAAATATGTCCGTCTGCATAATAGAGCGGGGGAGAAATATTCTGGGGACGATGAAGATTGTAATATTCACTTTCAGTATGATCATTTGGTCCAAGCGAAGTTCTTCTTGAATGACAGGGAGCGCATGCTTCAATGTATTGTTTGGAAGTCGTACCGCTTGTCTTTAAAACCAATCCCATATTGCTATCATAATCACGTGAACCTTCAGGCAGCTTTGCCCAATCAAGATGATCAGAACCGGGACCATGACAGGCTTCGCAGTTTACATTAATATCAGACCAGGTTGTGTTGAAAGAATCTTTTTCTAAATCATAATTCTTCTGCAGATTAGTTGAATGGCACTCGGCACACATCCCATTCCAGTTTTGCGATTGGTTTGTCCAGTAAAACCAGCTATCAGGTTTCAGTTCTTCAGACTGGTAAACCATTCCAGCCATATCAAACCATCTGTTTTTTTCTGTGTCCCATGCAATTGGTAAGCACTGATACTTTCCTTTTTCAAAAGGAATTAAATATTGCTGAAGCGGACGAACACCAAATGTGTAGGCGATCTGAAACTCAGACATATTTCCGCCAATACCTTCAGTGTGAACAAAAAACTTTCCATCACGTTTGTAAAATTTGTGTTTCTTCCCCCTGAGCTCAAATTCAACATTATTAAAATTGCCAAGCACTGTTGAATCGTTTGCAATCATCATTGCCCTGTCGTGATCGGAACCTTTCCATAGCTCATACTCTCTTTGATGACAACTTATGCATTCTTTTCCACCGACAAATTGAGCCTGTTTTTGATTTGATATTGATGAGGATGAATGAAGAATTAATGAAAGTGGGATCATCAATACAATAATTCCTGTAGCAATAATCCCAATTATTTTCCAGTTACTAATTGTCTTCATCAACTGTAAGCCACTTGCGTTTTACTAAAGCGTGTCCTGCTCATCTTTGTTCCCACATCAACCATAACTCTTCCGCTTTGGATTTTTACGGGAAAGTAATCTAATGCAGAAGGAGCAGGGGGATTAAGTACATTACCGGTAATTTCAAATGCTGATGCGTGACAGGGACATACAAATCTTTCCTTATCTTCTTCCCACTCAACTGAACAGCCGAGATGTGTGCATCTTAAAGACAATGCAAGGAAACCGCCATCGGCTAATCGGACCAGATAAAATCTTCCACCTCTGAAAACCGTGACTGATTCCGGTTGAAATGATTTTGCTGCGCCAGCATCGAACAACTGTTTTGGTTTTTCATTCTCTTTTTCATCTTTACCGGTGAATAAAAATCCAAAGAATACTGCAATCACTTCAACTGAAGCAACAATACCTAATCCTTTCCACAACTTTTGAAGAAACTGGCGTCTGCTTTCAACTTCTGAAATTGGTGTTTGCAGTTTTTCTTCTTTCTGCTTGGCTGTAGCCTCTTTCTTTTTGATATTTTGCTTTTTCATTTAAAAAACATTCCATGGAAAAGTGAGGGCCATATCCACACCACGGAAAAATATTCCAATAATAGTGAGTATTATAAAAGCTGTGGTTACAAAAACAAACATAGTTTGAATTATCTCAATAGCTTCTAATTTAAACTTCTTTAAAACAAATCTATAATAATACCATAACAACGCAAGTAAAATAATTAATGGAATAATTCCATTGCTGATAAATGAATTTAACCAAGGTAACAATGTTTCAAAATCTGGTAAAAACTCATTTATTACAACAAGCAGAATTGTAATAAGTGCAGAAGCCAGAGCTGAAAACTTTGCAGCATCTTTTCCTTTTTCTGAATAAAACCATTTACCGGTGTGTTCTTCTTTAAAATTTATATACGGTAAATATGAAAGTGCAAAAACAGTCGCAAATGGGATTAAAAACGCTGCTACAAATGGATGAAAGTGCATAAGTAATTCCTGGATTCCTGCAAAGTACCACGGTGCTTTTGTTGGATTGATACTTACATCAGGATTTGCTTTTGCGAGTAGGGGAGCATTAAAAAAAACAGAAAAGACAAGTATCACTGCTATTAAAGCGAGCGCTACAATAAATTCACGATATACCAGACTTGGATAAACTTCTATCATTTTCTTTTCTTCAACTTCTTTGGGCAGGATAATCCCGCCTGCTTTTCTAACACGCCAAAAATGATAGGCCATTAAAAGCAGAATCAAAATTGGAAATACTGCAGTATGAAAATTGAAGAAGATCAATAATGTGTTTGCATTTACTTCATCACCAGCAAGAATAAAATTTCTTATTGAATCACCAATAAATGGAACATACTGTAGTAAGCTTGTACCTACTGTAATTGCCCAATATGCAAGCTGATCCCAGGGAAGCAGATACCCGGTAAAGTTGGATGCAATAACAAATACAAACAGTGCCAGGCCTATAATCCAGTTAAATTTTCGTGAGGATTGAAATCCTCCTGTAAAAAAAACTCTTAATAGATGAAGAAATGAAATGATAACGAGAAATACACCGCACCAATGATGAATGTTTCTGATGAGCTGTCCGAATAAAACATTGTTTTGCAGAAGTACAATTGAGTTATATGCTTTTTGAGGAAACGGTTCATAATAAAATCTTAATAATATACCTGTTATAAAAAGCAGTACAATTAATAATGCAGCCATTCCTCCCAAACCGAAAGTACGATTAAAAGCAAGTGCTCTTTCATTGATAAACTTTGGATGAAGATGAAGTATTATTCCTGAAAAGCGTTTTTGTTTTTGAGTATTTTCTGAAGATTGCATTAAATTAATTGAAACATAAAAAGTAATATTTGCACTGTGAAATTAACCAAAATAGTTTACAATTTTTACGTAATTAATTATAAATCTTTTTCTGATCACAATTTTCAATTATTTAATTAATACACTTCAATTCTCATTAAAAAAAGGCCGTCTGCCAGGCTAGTGAAATAGTAGAGAAGTTGCCACCAACCCGAATAACTGCACCTGTACTGTATGCTAACTTTATTGAGCTCACCCTGCTAACCGGCAAGTTGAAGGTAGCACCGAGACGTGAGTTATTTTGTCTGTCATCATTGTAAATATCATTTATTGATGATTGACCGCCGGTATAATAAGTAAAATCTATTGCTGCCCACATTAAGGGATTAAAATTATAACTAACGTGTGTTTGGAATGTTAATAATGGATTTTGACTTCGAATCGAAGTGCCAGGATAAAATGAGTTGTTATTAGTGAAGAGCCAAACTCCAGCGTAGACATCAATAAACCATTGCTTAGACAGCATATATGATAATCCTATTTCAGGCTTAAAGGACCAACGGTTAGTACCCAAGTTAATTAATTTATCGCTGAAGAATTGTCCTGTTGGTGCCGTTACAGTAAGACTTGCGCCCAGCACAGTTTGAGGTGAAGTCTTAGCGAACTCTTCAACAGTAATAGCAGGAGCACCTAAAAATAAAACTGAAACTCTAAAACGGGTGTCACCAAATCCATTACGAGTAATACTTGAATCTTCACCCAGTACTTTGCCTGAAGCCTGTGCCCAGGAGTAAGGAAGTACAACAAATGCCTGGGAAGTTAGTCCAAACAGACTAAAAGTTCGTGCAATTCCAAGCATTGGTGACTGAACCTTTGCTTCCAAATCTTTAATAGGTAATGTTGGATCCAGCACAACGCTTCCGTATGTGTAGTTGAATCCGGCAATTAAAACTGTAGCATCCACAGGTACCCTGGCATAAGCTCTTGGATCAAGATCCTGTGCTGAAACTCTTTCTGTTAGACACAATAATATCAAGAATAGAATCATAGGATAAAATTTAAACTTCACTGCTACCTCCGCTAAAAAATGATTCATTAATCCTGAGTAAAATAATTTCATTTTTATTCCTTTACCGTAGCAACTTTAATTCTTCCACTCTTTGCAGCATCAGCAAGCGATTGGTAATCTTTTTCAGTCTGATCAGCGTATGCAAATGCAAAGTTCACCATTGCATTATCCATTTCATCACTTTTACCAACATATCCTGCTATCATTGCAGCATCACCGGATTTTGCGTGTGCCAGAGCTAATGCCCAGGCGCATAAAGAACTATACTGATCCATATTTTCAATCTTACTTTTTTTAGGATCAAACTCAACTCCGCCCTTCATATCTCTTAATTGACGAACGTAATATTGCATACCACCTTGTTCACCCCATCCAAGAAAAATATCAGGAGCTCCTTGTATCAATCGCTGTCCGGCAACAACCCTTTGACCTTGATTTGAGTATATAGATTTGGAAAGAAAAGGTTCAAGTACAGATGGCTGTGCCTCTTTTAGTTGAAGAAATAATGGATCATCTGAGTTATTACCAATCAGGAAAATAATCCAGCATCGTGTTCCAACACTGCCAACACCCACAACTTTTCTGGCTACATCAACAATACGATATTTTTTTAGAAGAGTCTTGCGGTCATCGGAAAGTGAGTTGAAATACGATTCAATGAATAAACTCAATGCTTCTTTAATAGGTAGGCCGGTTTCTGTTTTAGTTTCCCTAACTATGAAAGGAGCATTTTCTTTTAAAAGATATTTTTCATCCACAAGGTCAGTTAGCTTGCCAAGCACCTGCATATGTGTACTCTGGCGTGCTTTGCTCATTATTTTTTGTGCACCTGCTTGTGCTGATGGTGTTAGTGATTTCAGTATATCATTTTCATTGATGGTTGAATACCACAATTCCAGGTTACCCATGTACGCATACTGCCTCATTCGTTTACGATAAGTGTTTACAGCAGACAATACCGATTCTTCACATTTAATTTTAGCGGCACCCAAAAATCTTCCTGCTTCAACGATACTGGCAACCAGCCTTTTGAGATCCCATTCCCACGGACCGGGCAGGGTTTCATCAAAATCATTTATTCCGAATACAAGGTTGCGTTCAGCTGAGGCGAAAACACCAAAGTTTGCTATATGCATATCGCCGCAAGCTTGCACATTAATTCCTGTAGTTTTGTTATTGGCTGCCAGATCAGCGGCCATAATTGCAGCAGCTCCTCGAAGAAATGCAAATGGAGAGCCAAGCATTCTTGCATACCTGACAGGTACCAGATCAGGAATTCGGGTTTTTGCCTGCTCTTCTAAAATTGAAATAGGATCAACACGATTATCCGCTGATTTATATTCACCTTGCTTAATACGAGCGAATTTATCACGTAATTTTTTGCCGGCAGTAATTCTTTCATCAATACTTAATTGTTTAGACTGAAAATGATCAAATAGTTTTTTACTCATAATATCACCTATTATGTTTTCCGCTTCAAAGAATAATTATGAAACATTTTTATTTAATCGCTAATGGAGTTTTCAATGGTACTTCAACCAAAGTTCCTGCCGGTATCTGAATATGGTTTTTCCCTGCACTTAAAACTGCCAGACCTCCAGCAATTGCTGCCCCTTTGCCTGAACCACTGCCACCTCCAAATGCTCCGCCAATTAGCGCACCAGCACCAACCATCTTTGCAGTATTACCTTTTCCACCTTCGATTCCTATTGGATCAGTTACAATTGGAGTTAATTGATTATTTATCATAAGATCAGTAAACTGGAATGTGAGTTTTGATCCGCCAATAACCTTGCCACCACGACTCTCAGTAACTTTCCCAAATATCTGTGTTCCTTTTGGAGCAATTACTTTTCCATCATAAACTAAGTCAATTTCCAAAATTTCACTAAAAGTAGATCCCGCCGGATTTGAAGCTGTACTTATAGGTTTAGTTAGATTAACCATTAATTTCGTCCCTTCAGGAATAGTTACTCCAGTTGCTGCGCAATTAGAAGTTGGAGTTTGTACAGCAGTGGAATCTTTTACTTTTACTGAATCGGTTTGAGCAACAGAAGTTGATTGCACAACAAACACTATGATTGTGCAAATAACTAAGACTGATAATTTGTTAAACATGATATTCTCCTTTAATATTTATTAATAACTTTCTAAATAATATTCTTCTTCAATTCCAAAATAAATTTCGCTATTTCCTTTTTGTTTGATTACTTGTTTCAGACAAAAAGAAATGATTAAAAAAACGATTTAACACAAATGAATTCATAAAATTTTTATAAGTCACTCCTTAGTGTAGTTTAATTATCACTAATTGCTAAATAAATCATTCAATTTGAACCAATAAAAATATTCTGTTTAGTCACAATCTATTTTCCAATAGGAATTCCGACATTTAAATAAATTGCCTGATTCAATTCTGATGGTGTTGAATCATCAATTCTTACATCAATTAAACCGTAGTAATAATTTACGCCAAGGTTCATTCCATCTCCTCCCATTAATCGATAGCCAAGCCCAAAAGCTAAACCGGCATCCAAAGGATGATACTGATCTTTTATCTTTACTTCATATTTCAGATCATCATCTCCTTTTACGGATTTAATAAACGTGTCGTATCCGTTATACATTAATCCCAGTTGAATGCCTGCTTTAACATATATATGATTTTCAAAAGTATACTTAATCATTACTGGAACACTGAAATAATTCAGTTTTCTTGTTACGCTTCCACCGTCTGAAAATTCCTCATCAAGATTTGGAATATCTAATGAATAAACCGGAAGTCCTTCTGCACCCATATTACCTTTTACTACAACGCCTGTATTTACCATCCAGGGATCTGTAAGTTTTATATCAAAATAAAACCCAAGATTCCATCCCATCAAATAATCTGTATTATCAATACCATTTATATTTGTCCAATTGAGTCCGCCGTCAAGTCCAAATTCGATGTTACCGGAATTTAACTTATCTCCAAAAAGTAATGAGATAAGAACTTGAGCATTTGATACTGTGCTGCAGAAGAAAAAAGCTGAAACGATTAAAAAAGTTTTCATTATTTATCCTCTAAAATCCAAAACGGTATTGCAGACCGGTTATAAATTGATTACGACTGCCAAGAAAACCATATTCAGCTCTAACCATCCAGTGTTTGTTTAATTGGAACTGTGCGCCGACTATCATATTCCACATATTTTTATTTTTTTTATCCAGTGAATATTGAACAGTTGCAGTTTCAGCATTACTTAAAGCACCATCGATACCTGTAATTAAATTACTTGCAGTTTCAATAGTTCTGTTTGCTGTTTCGTATTTTACCTGATTAACCGGATTCTGTTGTTCGACAGGAGTAAGACCACTCCACCAAGAATCTAAATTTGATTGAGCTTCATCAATTCTTATATATCCCTGATCAACTCTGGATTGCAATTCGCTTGAGTTCATCAAATCACTTAAGTTAATAGAGCCGCTTGTTTCTGAAGAGAATTTCAATCTGAAAGCACCAAACCAAAAAGCAAAATTCATATCATCATTAATTTGAATGGTCTTTCCCATTCTTGGACCGAAGATAAAAGTAAACACAGGCTTGTCTAAAGCACTTACATCTGTCCATTCCATATTCATATCTAAAGCAAGCCACCAGCCTTTAATTGCAAAAGTTGGAGTTAATCCAAATCCAAAAGTTGTTGCATCAAAATCTGCTTTGGTAGAAAACGCAGTTACTTCCCGCCAATTATTTGATGTGTCAGGCAGCCAAAGTTCTGCATCTATTGAAGTAGATGTTTTTGCCTGAGCAAATATTCCATAAACATTTAGAAACGGAAACAACCAGATATCAGGTCGTATGTTAACACCCGATGCGGTTGAAGTTGATCCGTCAAATCTTACTATTTCATCCAGATTTGTCATTGGGCCATTGTTAAATCCGACTTGAAGATTATCCATAATTAAATCTGATTCCTGCCATAAATAATTAACACCAATTCCGGCAGAGTAAGGAAGTTTATATCCAAGCTTAACTACCTCTGCTCCGTATATTGGTAAAAGATATGGGTACTCAAGTTTTTTTAATGAGTCACTTACTTCAAGACCTTGTTCTGAATATGATTGCCCAAATAAATTGTTGGCTATTAAAAGAATAAATAATAATGCTGTGAGTATATTTTTCATCAACGTATTTCCTGGATAAATTAAAAATTAAAAACTGCCGCAAGCCCAATACCGTGGTTAAAAGTATCGTAAAGAAAATAGTTATTACCTTCGCCTTCTTTAAAATCCACACTTAAAATTCTATAACTGAATGAAACAGCGAAGAGCTTACTGAAATTATAGCCGAGTTCTGCATTCCCAAACCATGCAAAATCAGAACCGCCGCGCCCAATATCAGCACGTAATGATGTAAACCATTTATCTGCAAAATCAGTTTTGTATCTGGCTCCTATAAAGACATCAAACCATTTTTTTTGCTTTGATATATCTGAATCATCTATGCTAATATCAACATCCATCTGATAGAACCTGCTTGCTAATAACATCTCAAACGTTTTGGAGATCCGGTAACCGATAGCACCTTCTACTACCCATTCCTTAAAATCTAATGCTCCTGTTTTTATTACAGTAGTTCTTCCAATTGTCTTTTCAACCTGAGTCTCTTGTCCCAATCCCATATAAAACACATCAGCAATTAAACTTATGGTTGGATTTCTGGCTTCAAAATGCCCGCCCATAGTGAACTGAAGATTTTTTAATAAATCTGATGGCGTAGCATTAACTTGTTGATCCAATGCTGCAACTCCAACTGTTCCATCTATTCCTGCAAACCAGCCATAGATTGAAGCATTATATTCCCAGTCTGATTGAGCATTTATATCGCTAATACTTATAAGTAAAAAGAAAAATATTATTATAAATTTTAGGTGCTTGAATATGTTCATAGTTTTAGTTTCCCTTATACTTTTTAATAGATATTCAATCTTCTTTAATTCGCCTATCTTAATTTCCAATTAATTTTTTGATAGACCATTCTGAAAATATTTTAGTAAAAACGGTCATCGCAATTGATGACCGTTTAAATTATTTCGTGTCTTATTTCACTTCCACAACAAGCTTAGGTATTCTTCCATTGAATTTTGATTTGCCTTCAGCGCCAATTCTTTCTACTACCGGTGTGGCTAAATCAATGCCCACATCCGCAGTTTCATCCGCAGAGAAAATACCGGGCTGAGTACGATCTATTCTTCCTTCACCTACTTTTTTGCCATCAATATAAAGTGTGCCCAGACCGCCTTTAGCAGGTCCACCGCCATCGTAAGCAAAATCAAACTTCACCGTATGTTTTCCGGGTGTCAGTTTTAAGTTGGATTCTACCGTATAGCGAGAGATACCAAGGAAGTTGTAGTCGTAAGCTAATGTTCCGTTGATAACATACAGCGCCCATCCGCCAAATCGTCCGGCTTGAGCGATAAGGATGCCATTGGCTGTTTTACCTGCTGGTATTTCTATATCAGCCGTGATGGTTTTCGATCTGTTTTTAACATTAAGGAAAGAGTTTTCAGGAATGCCCACCATGCCTTCAGCAAGGGTTAGCGATGTGCGGTCTCCTAAAAGAGTCGGACGACCCACAGCCTTAGCATTCAGACGTTCAAACAGACGATCATCGACAGGCAATGCAAAATTTTTCTCCGCTTCTTTCATAAACAGATCTTGCAGCTCTTTCAATTTTTCAGGATTCTTAGCCGAGAGATCGTTTACCAAACTAAAATCTTCCGCCACCTTGTAAAGCTCCCAAATATCTTCTGCCAAAGGTCTTCTTGCCTTTTGTTCCCATGGTGCCCTGTGGATTGTGCGTGCATACCAGCCTTCATGATAAATGGCGCGGTTACCGGCCATTTCAAAATATTGAGTGGTGTGTCTTTCTTTAGCATTGGCATCGTTAAAGGTGTATACAAGACTAGTTCCATCCATCGGTCGTTGCACTACACCGTTTACACTTTTAGGTTCAGGCAATCCTGCAGCTTCTAAAATAGTTGGGGCAATATCAATTACATGAGAAAACTGTGTACGCAACCCACCATTTGATTTAATACCCTTAGGCCAGCGGATAGCCATGCCTACTTTTGTTCCGCCATGGTCTGATCCTACCTGCTTGGTCCACTGGAAAGGTGTATCAAACATCACTGCCCAGCCGGCAGCCATGTGCGGATAGGTTTCAGGACCACCCCACTTGTCAATTTTTTTGAGCATATCAGGAACGGTTTCCTGCACACCGTTGAAGTAGGTCATTTCGCTGAACATTCCATTCATACCGCCTTCGGCACTGGTGCCGTTATCCCCATACACAAAAATGATCATGGTGTTGTCGGCTTGTCCGGTTTCTTCAACTGCATCCACCAGGCGGCCAATTTCATGATCTGTCATATCCAAAAATCCTGCAAAAGTTTCTACCTGTCGGGTAAACAATTTTTTCTGATCAGCAGTCAGACTTTCCCACTGTTGAATGGCTTCAGGTTTTGGAGCCAGCTTTGTTCCTTTGGGTACTATGCCCATTTCAATTTGGCGTGCTAAAATTTGTTCGCGCATAACATCCCAGCCGCCATCAAATTTACATTTCCACTTGTCAATATAACTTTGGGGAACATGGTGCGGGGCATGCGTAGCGCCCGGAGCGAAATACATGAAGTAAGGCTTATCCGGTGTCATTGCCTTTTGGAACTTCATCCATGCAACTGCCTGATTGGTCATATCATTCATAAAATGGTAGTTGGGATCTTCCGACAGTTCAACCGGGTGTATGCCGTCATAAATAAAAGGCGCCCACTGATTGGTTTCTCCACCAATAAAACCATAGAATTTATCAAACCCCTGACGCGTTGGCCAACGGTCGAACGGGCCTGAAACACTGGTTTCCCAGACAGCAGTTTCATGCCATTTGCCAAATGCACCGGTACTATAGCCATTAAGGCGAAGCATTTCTGCAACAGGCGCAACTTCACCAGGAATTTCTCCTGTACCGCCGGGCAAACCTGTTGCCATTTCAGTAATGAATCCCATATTGTTCACCTGATGGTTGCGTCCGCTTTTTATGGCAGCACGCGTGGGAGAACACACAGCAGTAGTGTGAAAGTTATTATAATGAATACCTTCCGTAGAAATACGATCAAATGTTGGTGTACTAACTGGGCCGCCAAAGGCACTGGTTCCGGCAAAGCCAAGGTCATCGAGCAACACCAATATTACGTTGGGTGCGCCTTCGGGTGCTTTAACCTCGAATCGTTCCGGAACTTTTACATTACGAACGTCCAATTCAGTAGTCGTTTGGCGAGGGGGCGCTTTGATCGGGAGAACTGTTCTGTCTAAGCCATCACCTGCTGTTTTATTTGCTTCTTCTGTACTCGTGCAGGATTGAAACAAAACAATCCCTGGAAGTAGAAATAAGATCAATACAAGCAAGTATCTATATCTCTTAAAGAAGTAAAATAGATTTTTGTTAAGCATAATATCTCCGTTTAATTTTTATAAAATGCTAAGAAAGAGTTTTATTAACTCTTTCTTAACCGAAATATTTTTATTAGAGTTTAAAGATATAAGCCAGCCTCATTCCGAAATAACTAAGTTCATTTATATAAACAAAGCCTGCGGAAATATCTACGGCTCCTTTTTCACTGGTCTTTACTTCGTAACCAAGGTTTACGTTACCTGCAAACTCAGTCGAGGAGGCAGTGTATTCGATTCCCAGGAAGGTAGTTTTAGCGGTCACAAAATTTGCACCAATAAGTCCCCCGATATACCAATCCATTTTTGGAGAGAAATAAAATTTTGCACCTGCAAGTAATGGAATCATTGTCCAGCTAAATTCATCATCACCACCGAAATAAGTGTATCCACTATAAATAACACCGGTTACATTTTTTCCTAATGGATGTTCATAAGTAACTGAACCTCCATAACCGATATTTGCAAAATCAGCCCAATCGCCGACTGGAAAGTAAACGTTGCCACCAAGGCTTATTCCCTGTTTCTGAGCAAAAAGTGATGTTGAAAATAATATCGTAACAAGCAAGAGTGAATAAAAGATTTTCATTGTTTTTTCCTTTTCTATTAATTAATAAGTTGATTTATTTAATTAGCACTAGTTAAAAGTAATTCGATTTCCGAATTCATTAATTACTCACTGTCTTTCAAACGCTTCACACCCTCAATCAGCGGATGCCAACCGTAAACAAATGTTACCATAAAACCATCCATTCGCAGTGCATCCGGCGCATCATCGTTTATTGTTGACTTGTATCCAAAAGTAAGATTAATGTTTTCATTAATTTGATATCCAAGAGTAATTCCCAGACCGATGTTGTTAAGTTTTGTACCTTGCGTAGTATCTACAGTTGCCTGACCACCATTATACCATACACCATCCAAAGATGCCCAGAAATTATGGGTAAGTTCTCGCGAAAAGTGAGCATCTAATTGAAATATCGGATCTGTTTTCATCGTTTTCCCTACGTAATCAGTGTTATCTCCAAAAAGCCAGACTGCGGGCAAGAATTCCAGAGTTGTACGTCTGCCGGGGACCCAGGGACCAATTTGCCAGATAATCGGGGCACCTAATCTTCCATACCAGCGATTCTGTCCGAGATTTAAAGTTTTTGTATTGTCGTACTCACCAACCGGAAAAGCTAAATCCATCATCAGGTCAAGTGAGAATCCCGGTTCATAACGCATAAGATCAGGCAAACTCATTTGCGCCTTAGGACCAATAATATTTATATCAAATTCAAGCATTGGGTCACCAAAACCTTTTGCAACTTGTTTAGAAGTTCCTCCAGCTATTATAGTTTCTGCGGAAATATGCCCCATAGGAAATATAACCGAAATCATTGTTGCCCGATCAAACAATGGTAAAAATTTAGCGTACCCAACCATTGCCATCGTTGCATTTACGTAAGCTCCCGGATTTACATTGTGCGAAGGGTCAAACGGATTAGTATTCCCATTAATTGATTCAACAATCAAAGGTACACCGTTGGCACCGGCTAAAGTCTTCCAATAAAAATGTGCCGGAGTCTGTGAGAAAATTTGCTGCGTACACAATGCTATCATTGCAAGCAAAGCAATTTTAGAATAAGGTTTAATAATCTTTTCTAATTTAGATAATATATATTCTTTCATAACTTCACCTTCTATATTTATTAAGTGTTAATATTTCCACCACGCCTCTATTTCTTTGGATCAGCCATCATATTCTGTGGCGGTATAAACTGTCGCTCATAAATAAGAGGCGGATAACCTGCTTCAACTGGAACACGCGGCGGAAGCGCATCATCCATCGTTTCAAATGGTGAACGGCTAGGAATTATGACATTATTTTCTTTTACGTATTTATCCCAGAGTTTAAGAAGAGCATTTAATTTTTCTGGTTGCTCTTTAGCAAGATCTTTTCGTTCACCAGGATCAGACGCTAAATTGAAGAGTTCCCATTCTTCCTTGCCAAGTGACTTATATTCCCAACGGATTTTCCAAGCTCCCTGAATTAATGCACGGTTGCCAAATATTTCCCAAGCGATGTAATCCTGATCAGTTCTTGGTGATTCTGATTTACCCGATAACATCGGCAGCCAGGATTTACCGATTAGCGTAGGCAGTTTGTTACCATCTTCTAATGTTTTTGGATATTGAGCATTAGCAATTTCAAGTAAAGTTGGCATAATATCAGCAACGTGCATCAGCCCGTGGTTGATACTTCCTGCAGGCCGTTGAACGATAGGACCACTAACGATAAGTGCATTTCTTACACCACCTTCGCCCACCCAACCTTTATACTGGCTAAATGGCGTCATTGATACCTGTGCCCACATAGGACCATAAGCAACGTAAGTTCCAGGATCACCCCAGGCATTCGGATCGGTTTCTGACCAATTAGCTGCAGCAAACAGAAAATTAAGAGTCCCAGGTGTTCCGGCAATCATTTTAAAGAGATCAGTTCCCTCGGCTCCGTTTTCACCGAACACAATGAAAACAGTATTCTCATACTCGCCTATCTGCTTAAGGTATTCTATTAATCTTCCAACGTGATAATCCAAGTTTTCCACCATACCGGCATAGAGTTCCATTTTCTTGCCAAGAATTGCTCTTGCAGCCGGAGCTAGTACAAGCGGATCTGGGAGAAACCACATTCTTTCTGCAAGCTGTGTACCGACAGGCATTAAACCAAGCTCAATTTGTTTTTTAAGTCGCTCTTGTCGTACCTGATCCCATCCCTTATCGTATTCACCCACATGCCTATTGCGCCAATCTCTCGGAAGATGATATGGATCGTGTGGAGCCTGGTGTGAAACGTATGCAAAAAATGGTTTGCCATCTTTTCTGTTATCTTCTATAAATCGAATCATCTTATCGGTGTATGTTTCGGTAGCATAATAATCATCAGGAAGTTCGGTAAGATACTTTCCATCCTCAGTATAAACCGATTTTGGAGATGCAGCGGTGAAATTTGTCATATCCCAATAACTTCCAGCTCCATCAAGTAGAGAGAAGTCCCGCTCAAATCCTCTTGCTGCCGGAATTAGCTCAGGTGATTTTCCCATATGCCATTTACCAACCATATAAGTATGATAACCCGATTGCTTAAGCAGTTGTGGTAGGGTAGCAACTTGAGTGTTTAGATGTCCTTCATAACCAGGCACACCAGTTTGATTTGGTGCAGTCCATTCATTCATATTGCCAAGACCGTTTAAATGAGTATCAACACCGCTTAGAAGCATAGATCTTGTAGGAGAACAACTGGCGTGTGTATAGAAGTTAGTAAAGCGTACACCAGAGAATGCCAGATTATCCAAATTTGGTGTTTGAATTTCACTGCCGAATGATCCCATATCAGAGTAGCCCATATCATCTGCAAGAATGACTACAATGTTAGGTCTGCTTTGAGAGTCTTGTGCAAAACCATCAGACGGAGAGGTAAATGCAAACAACCCTATAAGAAGTGATATAAGATTAATAGCGCTAAGTAATCGTCTAACGATCATCTGTTTATTTAATTTGGTAAATCTGAAACAATGAACCTGGGAAATTACAGGGTGCTTCAACATTGTCACTTCATCAATCATATCAGAACTCCTTCCTCTTTGAGGATTATTAGATTTTATGATTTAAAATATTATTAATTTATTTTTTTTATGTCTTTAAACTCGTTAATTCAAAAATTAGTCTGCTAATTTCTAGCTATTTTTCATAGGCGAATCATTCACCTTAATTATAACATCTTCACAAAGGCTTTTAAGTGTGCCTTTAAGAATGTTAAACTCATTGTTATAAAAATTTTTTTCGAAGCTCTCATGGCTTTCGAAAATGATCTCCATAAACAAACTATTATTCTGGTTAATCTTTAACTCAAATTCTTTGCAGTGGGATCTAATTGAAGGTTGGAGCGACTCAAGTGTTTGATACAGCTCGGTTTTATTTTTTTTTTTAATCTTTGAATTTATAATTACGGTTTCCATTATTTCACCTGAATATTTTCAAGGACATTTTGTATAACAGCTAGGTTTACACCTAGTTTGATATGCAAATGATTTGCCAGGGATAATAAACCTGAAAATGATCATTTTTACTGATTTAAGAAAGAAAACACTTAACACTTGTAGCGAAATATGGAGAATCTCTCCAAATATGGAGATATATTTTATTACTTAACGCTTAATATTAAGTTTTTTTATCCTTGCTCGTAGCGTTTGGGGGTTCTTTTTTAACAACTCAGCTGCACCGTCTTTGCCGTTTATTTTCCAATGAGTCTTTTCAAGTGCCTTTAATATGTGGTTTCTCTCATTTTCCTCATAAGAAATAAAATTATCTGAATTATTATTTGATTTAGGTAAGTACTCAATTGTTAGTATTTTGTTTTGTGAAGTTATTATAGCTCTCTCAATAACATTTTCCAGTTCACGCACATTACCAGGCCAGGAGTATTCCATCATTTGCTGCAAAGATTTTTTTAAAATTGCTTTTATCGGTTTGCCAAATTTTTCAGAATAAATTTTTGTATAGTATTCTGCAAGGGGAGCTATATCTGATTTTCTTTCTCTTAACGGAGCGATTGAAATTGGAAAAACATTTAATCTATAGAAAAGATCAGTTCGGAAATTTCCCTTTTTAATTTCATCTTCAAGAATTTTATTTGTTGCAGCAATTACTCTCACATCAGTTTTAATTGTTTTAGAACTTCCGATTCTTTCAAATTCTCCTTGCTGTAAAACTTGAAGGAGTTTAGATTGAAGATTGAATGGCAACTCCCCTATTTCATCCAGAAATATTGTACCCTCATTTGCTAACTCAAATCTTCCTATACTTTTTTCAACAGCACTTGTAAATGCGCCCCTTTCATGTCCAAATAATTCACTCTCAATTAAATTTTCAGGTATAGCTGCACAATTCACTTTTATAAATGGCTTTTTACTTCTTTTACTATTTTTATGAATTGCTCTAGCAACTAATTCTTTACCTGTTCCGGTTTCACCATAAATAAGAACCGAAACATCTGTTGTGGCAACCTGTTGAATTCTATATAAAACAAATTTTAATGACTCACTTTCACCCACCATTTCAAATTGTTGTGAATTTATATTGAGCTGATCTTTCAGATAAATATTTTCTGCTTTTAACAGTTCATTAAGTCTTGAAATTTCATTTGTATATTCAAAATTTTTAGCTCGTTCAGAAACTAATTCTGTTATGTCAACGGCAAGTCCAATTAAATAATGTTCACCATCAATTTCACAAACTCTGGCAACAGAAAGCACTGGTATTTTCTTGCCGGATTTGGTTAAAAGTGTGTGTTCTAGTGAGATAGAGCCCATTAATAAACACTTTTCAAACGCCAGCTTTACTTTTGATGTATCGCTGTCTTGGGAAAATGTGGAAGCCATTTTCACCTTTATCTCATCAGCAGATAATTCAAGAATCTCTTCTGCTCTTTTATTCCAGGCAACCAGATGCCCATCTTTATCAAAGATGTATGCAAGCCCCGGCATACTATCCATTATAACCTAATTAAGGACTATATTATCTAATTTTGCTTTCATACCTTGGTTATAAATGTTTATACCTAAAATAGTAAAGTGAAGATAATTTTAATAGCATAATATTAGTGATAGTTTCCAAAATATGAATATAATTATTAAGGTATCTATTGCACCTTATCAATGTAAAAGTATTTTATAGTATCATCATTTTATTAAAACGGATAAATTTAATTAATCCTAATCTCTTATACTTCATCCACTCGAATCAAATTCGGGGCAAGTCTTTATCAAAGGGGGAGGGAAGGGTGGGGTTTGTCTTCTCCTAAAATTTAACTGATAAGTTTTAGAAACTTTATTTCACCAGCATTGAAGAGTTATGACAGCCATTGTAAATATTATAAATAATTTTTCACTAAAACATTCGAACCGGATCCAAGTCCACGCAGGCACTTCATTGCATCTTTCATAGGAATAGTTGTTTTTTTTATTCTATTTTTTTCTAAAAAATAAACTGAACCAGACATTGGATTAGGCGCACCAGGAATGTATACGGCATATTGTTCACCCTCAATCTCTTCAATCAAAAAAGCAAGCTGCCAGGCATCCTCAATCCTCGCAAGAACAGTTAATAGAGAATTTTCACTTTCGAATCCGGCAAAACTTTCACCTGTTTTCTTTAAAATATCATAGCCCGGAATTTTAGAGAGAAGAGAACTTTCAAGTTTTGCGATTGCTGTTTTTGCTTTAGTTGTCCTGGCTATTATGCCTCCAAGATAAAGTAAAAAAAGCATAATAATAATTGAGATTAAAATTTCAGCTCCAATTCCGAAAATATTAGTTATATCTAATAACTTAATAACCGGTCCTACAAGCACAGAAGTTATCTGAGATGCTTTCTGTATTACTATTAATAAAATAACTAGTGGTATAAAGAAAATTATACCGCCAATGATCATAGTTTTAATAAAATCTAATGTACTTTTCATAACTAACATTCCTTTCAATCAAAATATTTTTAATTCATACAATGTTATTTATCACGAGCAAACTCAACATAAAATGTAATAATTTTTGAAGCAGTCAAAATAATTTTATTTCTTCCTCTCCATTAATCGGTATTAGTTTTTAGGTGATATAAAATTCTTGTATTGGTGCAGATGCCAGGCTTGAGCTAGATAAGTAATTTTCGAAAAATATAGTCTTCATTTAATTCATTAATCTTATAAAACAAAAATACAGCATTAATAACAGATTAGTCTATGACATAGTTGTTTTTATTTTAGGATAAATAAAAATGGCGCTGAATCACTTCAACGCCTTTTAAATAAAATTCTAATCTTGGGCATCACACTTCGATCGTGAAACACGGAAGTGCTTATTTCCCTGAATAATTTTTATTCCAATCATTTTTCATATCAATAACAGTCCACAAATAATTAAACAATACAATTAATTTTTATAAATCATCTTACCTTCTTTAATTGTCGCTTCAACACTAATTTTATTTATTTTCATCGGATCAATTTTTAACGGATTGTCTGATAATATAACTAAGTCAGCCAATTTACCTTCTTTAATACTGCCTTTTTTGTCTTCCTCAAAGTGTTGCCATGCGCTCCAGATGGTAATTGCCTGCATTGCCTGGTAAGGAGTGATTCTTTCATCAGGCCCTATTACATCGCCAGAGCGAGAAACCCGGTTAACACTTGCCCAAACAATCTGCATAAGGTTGGGCAGGGCTACCGGTGCATCTGTGTGAATAGTGATTTTGAAACCGTCATCGATCAGCGATTTTGCCGGACAGATTAGCTGAGCTCTTTCAGGACCAATGATTTTTTTGTACCAATCACCCCAGTAAAATGTATGCATGGTAAAAATCGAAGGAATAATTTTCAATTCTTTTAAATCTTTGTATTGATCTCTTCGTAAAAACTGCCCGTGTATCATTACAATTCTCCGGTCGTAGTTTCCATATTTTTCAGCAGCTGGTCTCATTGTTCTTATCAGTTGGTCTATTGCAGCATCTCCATTGGTGTGAATTTCAACCTGCCAGTTTTGCTGAAATGCTTTTTCAAATAATCTTTCCACAATTTTGTCATCCGGAATTGCGGGGTAACCTCTGTAACCTTCCTTTTGTCCGTCTGGTGGAATGAGATAAGGCTGAGTAGACCATGCTGTTCTTCCTTGTGGTGAACCGTCAAGAGTAATTTTCATTCCTCCCACACGATAACCATTTGTATATTTTTTACCTGTCCAGGGACTCTCCATTCTCTGAAAGGATTCTCCTGTTACCTCATGAGTTTCCATAACAGCAGAGCAGCTCAATCCTTTAACCTTATTTTCCATTGAATAATCCAGATATGAAACTACATCGATTTTAAAACCCTTTTTTTCAGCATAGTTCATAAAATCTTCGTGGTTCCCAAAAGCACGACCTTCCTCAGCAGTTGTGTAGCCGAATTGCATAGCGAGGTCCTGAGCCTTGTCAAGAAAATAGAAAACATTTTCTTCAGTTTTGGGTGTAATTATTTTCATCATAATCGGGATAGCAGCAAGTTCCTCCAAAACACCATTTGGCTCATTACTGCCCGGCATTCTTCTAATCACACCACCTTCTGGATTTTTTGTTTCAGCAGTGATGCCGACCGCTTTCAACCCCGCACTATTCATTACGGCAAAATGTCCTGAAATATGAACAACAATAACCGGAATTTCGGTTGAAACTTTATCCAGATCTTCTTTTGTAGGATGCCTGCCTTCCTTTAAAACAGCATCATCATAACCCATTCCCAATATCCAGCCGATTCGTTCTAGATCAGGTCCTTTTGCCCATTCTTTCAACGTATTGACTAAAGCATCAATATCATTTACTTCTCCATCAGGTGAAGCCAATAAATTTGCTGCTATAGCCTGTGCACCAAAACCACCAAAATGACAATGGCCATCGATAAAACCGGGGAACATGGTTTTTCCTTGAAGGTCAAGAAGTTCAGTATCTCTTCCTTCAAATATCATAGCTTCGTCTTTTGAACCGACAAAAAGTATTTTGCCGTCTTTAACTGCTACTGCTTCTGCATACTGTGGAGAGTCACCCTCCATAGTAACAATATCACCGCCATAGTATATTGTGTCAGCAGCTTTTTCAGGTTGTTGTTTACAACCAACAAACATTAATAATAATGTAAAAATTAATAGTAGGTTTTTCATTAATACATTTCCTTTTTTTAATACAAAAATATTTTTTTGGCTTAAACTTATCAGAAATATTTGAAACATTGCTTCACTAATTTCTTAGTCTACTTTATTTCATTTTGAAGTTTAAATAACCCAGTGTTTTAAATCGATATTAGTGAAGGTTATATCATCTGAAAAATTATTAAATGTTTGAAAATTCAACACCTTTAGCTGAATTTTATTATTTAGCTAAATAAGATTTCTTCAATATCTCAGTATTTATTGGAAAAATAAAATCCTAATCTTTATCCTCTTCAACGTTTACAACTTCGTACATATTTTTTCCATCTATCAGTACAGGTTGATAATAAGTTTCTCCATATTGCACGTAAGTTACATCACCAATCTTAACTTCTTCACCTCCTTCTGGAAGATTTTCTACCAGAGTACCTGCAGTTGGAGGAACAACTGTATAGCCACTATCAGATTTTTCATAAAAGGTTCCACCGTAGTAGTAATTATTTGTTGTCTCATTCACCACCACGGTTTGAGATCCCTCAGGCAAAACTTTTATTGTTGCTCCAGGAGGCGCCTGGACAACCGTATACCCTCCGTTGCTCTCAATATAGTATACTCCGGAATCATAATAATATGGTTGATTATTTACACTTACAACAATTGCTGTTACTGCCACTGCAGCAACAAAAAATCCCCACGGGTGCCATACTGGTCCCCAATAATATGGATGATAAGCATGATAATGATACGGATGATAGCTATAATATCTGAATCCACCATAATGATATGGAGGTCTGGGGTAAGGTCGAACAGGAGGTCTTACATATACATTCCGGTTGACATTTACGTTTCTGCTATTATCTATATTTATATTCCTATTTCTATTATCAACATTAATGTTTCCTCTATTCCTATCAAGATTGCCTTGGTTTCTATTAATATTAGTCTTATTTCGATCTAAGTTACTTTTATTTTCTTTTATATTAGTTTTATTCACATCCCGTTTGATATTCTGATTTGGTTTCTGAGTAGTTTTTCTATTGGATAAATCTCTGTTTGTAGATTTTCTGGAACCACCATTTATAGATCTGTTCTGTTGAGTATTTGGTTTTGAAAAATTCTGATTAGACCGATTTTTGCTGCCACCGGAGTTATGCTTCATCCTTTGAGCTTCTGCGGTAAATGGTATAAGCATTACCAGCACAACCAAATAGATAATGTATCGGAAGCCTATTTTTATTTTTTTCATAATTTATTTCCTCATTTATTTAGCTTTTAGTCTTAATTGATTAGCATTTGCAGGTGGTGTAAACTCAAACATTGTGTTCGGATATTCAGTATTTATTTGCCAGTTTGAAAATGTGGCTTCATACTGTGTGTTTGGAGTTACGTCGTAATATACTATCACCATCTTCAATGGTAAGAATAATGCATCATCAGAAATCCAGATTTGAATACCCATTGCGCTATTTTTAGCAATTATGTGAAAACAATCCTTATCATTAACTGTAGTATTCCCAACAAGAATTATTTCTTCATTGTTTTCAATAAGGTCATCCGTAAAAGATGGGTAAAAGAAATCTGCAGCGGGAAACTCAACACCGTAAGTTTTACTAACCGAATCAATTGTTGCAATAATATTAGATGGGGCATCAATCACAGCATAATTATTTTCTTTGTATGAATAGTATGCAAGTTGTTTGCCGTTATACCAAAAGCCCCGATGGCCTTTATTTCCGTGTGAATCAATAAGCATCTTATCAGGTCCCACCATATAAACCTGATGCACATCGAAGTATTTAACTAAACCCAGTTCAACATCAATTACATCATGGGATGTATTTAGTGTGTAGCTGCAGGAATTCAAATCACCTATCATACTACTCATCCGGTCTAGAATCACTATCGCTGTTGTATCGTATCTTGTCTCTTGCGCAAATAGCTGGAGAGGCAGGACTAACAAGAAAATAAAAAATATCTTTTTCATAACCATCCTCTTGAATTAATTAGGGAATAGAAGAACTATCACTGCCCGCACTCCTAAATCAGCTTTTGCTCCATCAGGAGCGGCAAGATTAATTCTTGGTCCAATTGCAAATTGGGTTTTCTGCTCACCTATGCTTGTAACTGCCGTTAAGATAGGGTTTAACCAAATGGTTGTGGTACTTCCATTCCAATTCTGTGTTAATTCCATATTAACACCAACACCGGCACCACTCTTCCAGTTGTAACTAACAAACGGCTGAAAAAAAAGCTGGCTAACATCAGGTCTTTCATCACTTCCAGCGACACTCCATATCTGATTTATTAAACCACCGTAAGTCCATCCCTGGCTTTGCACAAGTGCGACAGCAGTTGGTCCTATTCCAAATTTCTTTGTTGTCAGATAGTCATCTGTACCGATTGGAACCAGAAATACAGGTCCGACACCCCAGGTAACCTTAGACTCAGCAGGACTGAAAAATGCACTTACTACTGCATCACTTAATCCAACCTGATTTTCCCCGGTGCCTGTAATATTATACTGAGAAACTACGGGAACTATATACCTTGTAATCAGGTTCAAATTATCACCCATTTTTATTGGAATAACAGGCTGAATATTTAAAGTGTTTTTTGTTGCATTTAGATCACCAATGCCAAAATCAGTGTTATTTTGAAATGGAACACTTATGAGTGATGCTATAGGATTGGCAAGTTTCTTTGCTAATTCTTCAGCTGACTGCGCCATAGAATTTATTTGCAATAGAATTAGAAGTGTATAGATTAATTTAATCATTTTTTATTTACAACCTTTCTTAATGAATTAGTATTAATATTAATTTGAATTTAAAAACAATCAAGTGGATACCATTATAGTTTATAAAGTAGCAACCGAGACGCAATTTGAAATTTGCTACTTATAAATCTTATTCCAATCATTTTTCATGTCTAAAACAGTCCAGCCTTTTTCATTAGCTTCATCAAGTCCTTTGTCTAAACTTCCAATAAAAGATTTTCTGTCATAAGCCCATTCACGCACGGCGTCTGTGTGATAGACATATAACATAAATCTTTTTCCGTCTCATGCCGCAGTCTATTCAGGGTGTCAGGGTCGCACCGTGACACCCGTCAAACTAAATATTTCTTTATTAATTAAGTAGACACACTATCACGTGTTCCTACAAATAAAATTTATTTTACTAATTCAAATTCACCCGGTTGCCAGGTTTTATCAAATAAGGCTTGCTCTGTGCCATACGTTCTGAACAAGGGAAACCATCCTTCACCCACATTGGTTTGCATCCAATTGCTTTCTTTTCCTTCCGGTGATTTAGGCCCAATGTACAGATCAACACTACCGTCTGCATTTATTTTCAAGTTTTTATCTCTCGAATCGATGTTGATAGCCCTTAACTTGTCTGGAGCATTTTCATTGTCAATAAAACAGCGGGTAACTTCGCTATACAAAGTCAAAGCCCAGAAATTAGAGGCAGGCATACCTGCTGGCAAATGGATTTTGTATGTATTTGAACCCATTAGAAAATTACCATCTTTGTCTTTCTTGTTGGTTAAATAACTGGTAGTACCAGGGCCGGGAACGTTTGATTTCATACCCGCCGTTACCGTTACTGCTTCATAATAGTACTGATTGCTTTCATCTAAATAATAGTCCGTATTGCTCGTTTTTGTTAAAGGAAAATTAGACAAACACCGGTACCAGGTGGTGTTTTCGAAGTAAGGCTCATCCTCTCTAGGCTCTATTTGATTGGCTCTGCACATAAGCTCGCCCAAATTGGCTCCTTCAGCTAAAGTCGTTTTTAATTCTGATGATGGATTAAACGGTTTTCCATTTTCAATACCGAAATATCTCATATAAGTATAGAAAATTTTGTCTTGTGCCATCACCGGTTCATCCTGAATAAACTGGTGTACCAATTCAAAATATTTTAAACCACCGGGTGGCGTACCATCAAAACGTTTATCTGTATTGGAAATGAATTTTACCGGCTTTAATGCTTCACCATATTTACCTATCAAAAAGCTTTCTTTCATCTTATTGACCTCCGCCTGGTCAGGCGATAAAAAACGGGTACCAATCATAATTTTATTGGTCGTAGCGTTTATTACAAAATACCCTTTGGTGTTTAGTTTTGATACATCGTAACCATTAGGAATTACGAGGTATTTACCACCTTTTCCTTTGTCATTGCCCATCAATCCCAGGTCGCCCAATGAGAGTTGGAAAAAATCCAATACACCACCGGCAGAAGGGCCTGCCGGATAACTGATAACTACAGGACCGGTTTTGGCGAGGTTTGCCCAACTAATCACATATGGAGTAGTAGCGTTAGCCGTAATAATACCTACTTTTTCATTAAAGGACTTATATTCTACAAAATCGAGGTCATTTGCCCCATACACTTCAGAACTTGCATTGTACCACATTTGAAAAGTGGCTACAGGTAATGCCCATTCGTAGACTGAAACCGCGCGTTGTAGCTGCAATTGCTCATTCAGTGTTTTTATAGATTCTTTGGATATGTATGTTTCGTTCAATTGAATATCACCAAAATCGGTTTTAATCAATTCATCGCCTGTCAAGGTTGCTTCCGAAAGTGCAATAGCACTATTATTTGCTGATGCTTCTTTTGGTTGCGGTTGCTTACAACCAGAGATTGCTGCAATTATTAAAAGCAGTAGCAGTGTTTGGAATTTTATTTTATTCATTTTCGTCCAAGATTATTTATTAGATGTTAACTAGGGTTTAAAATTAAGTCACATATTTTTGAGAAAGTTTATTCGTAAAGTAAACAAAAAAAAGAATAAGAATGAGTCGGCTGGTAACCGACCCTTAATAAAAACAATATGGTGTTGACTGATAATTATTTCTTCACCAATTCTAACGGCGGTTGTTTCCAGGAACCATCCAATGCAGCTTCCTTCGGCCAATACAGGCGCATATACATGGCGAAAGGTCCCTTCGGTGCCGGAAGCCAGTTAGACTCTAGGTTTTTGCCTGGGGATTTGTTTTGGATGTATAGTGTATACCCGCCGTCAGCATCTTTCTTCAGTTCTGGCAGCATCGGTGAATTGATTAGGTAACGATTAATAGGATTAGCAACAAGCCAGCTTCCCGGAAGTTCATACATTGTTAGTGACCAAAACGCGTTGACCGGTGGTAGTTGGCCAGGTGCAAAACTTAATCTGTAACGGTTTGCACCATCCAGTTTCTGTCCATCTGCAGCTACACGATATATAGGATACATTGCCTCCTGCACCGAATTACCCCAGATGCCGATAGTTGCCAACATACGATTTAAATAATTGTTTTTCATATATTTGCGAGTACCGAAGAGGTCTCCTGATGTTAACTTTCCTTCATCAAGTAGCTTCACTCCTCCAGCGAATTCAGCCCAAGCATCAGCAATACCTTGCTCGAAGGCTGTCTTCATCTCTGGACTGAGATTGCTAGGGTCAAAATTCTTTCCTGCACCTATGCCGATCTTTGCGAAGCGTTCCATTAGCTCTGTCTCTGTCGGATCGGTCGGGCAGAATTGTAAGATAAAGTTTAGGATGCTGAACAATTGCAGCGATGTCTTTTCTTCAACGTGTGTGATTGGCTTCATGTAATCTATGGGTGATGCAGGTTTGGGTGGCGTGGTGCCCAAAAATACTGAAAGTGGTTGCATCTTGTATTGAGATTGGATTCTCTTGACATTATCGATGTCACCCGGATTAAATAACTGCGTACGATAAACGGCGAGTGTTAATTCCGTTTCGCATCGAATCACTTTTGTCAATCCATCAGGTTTGACGCCTTTCCAGTTTGGTCCAGCAATTAGGAAACTTCCGCCATCATTGCCAGTGGAACGGCTGCCAAGATAGTTAAAATTGAACGTGTATAAATCTGTGAGCTGGATACTGAAATAGCGCCCCTTCTCAATCTTCGGCAATGTCAGAACGATTGGTTCGGTGCGCAAATCCATAAAAAGCCATGAGTATGGCGTGTCGGAGTTTGGTGTCTGAATTGCCTTGTCGGCCGGTGTGTAAACATTTGGCTCGTTGTGGATTTCATTCACAGGCCCTTTGTATTCGGGATCATTTTTGTCAACGAAGTATCCGTACTCGATGCGGTAACTATCTACCATCGGGAAACCATAGGTGTATGCTTCCTTAACTATTTGTCTTGCCTCTTCCGGTGTAACTTCTTGTTTATTTGAGCAAGAAGAGAGTAAAAATCCCATTGCTATAATAACTATAGCACTAGTAAGCGTGTATTTCATTTAGCACCTCATAATAATTTGATTGGATAATTCTATTTAGAACATTTTAATATATTTATTTCTACTATGAAATAAAGATAATTTAATTAAATATTTACTTTAATATGAGTTAGCAAAATACGACATCATTGTTGAAGATTAATAACCGATAATGCCTTGACAAAAATAAAAAGGAGCACTAAGTGCCCCTAATTTTTTTAGTGTGGATAAATTTCTTTCCAATCATTTTTCATGTCAACAACCGTCCAGCCTTTTTCATTCGCTTCAACCAGTCCTTTGTCTAATCTTCCGATTGAAGATTCTCTGTCGTAAGCCCATTCACGATCTGCATCCGTGTGGTGAATGTAAACCATTAATCTTTTACCTTCACCAGCAGCAGTCCATTGCAGCATTTGCAGATCGCCATCGGAATTACCGAAAGCTGCAATTGGTCTCTTACCTATAAATTGATGAATGCCAACAGGCTTGCCTTCTTTATCATCAATAAAATTTATTTCAGGAAGTTTTATCAAAACTGGCTCGCCATTCCTCATTTCAAATTTAACTTTCCCCGAACTGCCTATAACCTGTTCTGCTGGAATACCATAAACTTCTTCCGTCCAGGGACGCATAAAATCTATTCCGCCGCCGGAGACAATGTAAGTTTTAAATCCGTTTGCTCTTAAGTAATTAAGCAGTTCAAGCATCGGCTGATAAACCATTTCTTTGTAAAGCTTATTTGTCTTTGGGTGTCTTGCTGTGTTAATCCAATCTTTAACAATCTGAGAAAATTCTTCTGTGGTCATTCCAGCGTGGGTTGCCATTATCAGTTCAAGTAAACCATGCTCGCCAAATGAAAGAACAGTTTTAATATCATTTTCTAATACAGCTTTAAATAGAGGATTATCATTCCACTCAGGATGCTCAGGCGCTAAGACTTTTACTCTATCAAGTGCAAACTGAAGTTGAAAATAATAAGGCTGTTCACTCCATAAACATCCATCATTATCAAATGTTGCAATTCTGTCTGCTGGTTTAACAAAGTTTGGTGATTTTTCATCCGTTACTTCATTTACAAAATTTATTATAGATTGCTTGTTTTTCCCTTCATTCCAGGAGGGGAGAGGTTCTGATTTTTGATTAATCTGCTCTGAACAAGAGAACAGAATTAATGTTAAAAATATTAAAAGTAAATTCAGATGTTTCATTATCAACTCATATAATTATTAATATTTTTTTAAAAAAATAAAAAGCGCTGAACTACATCAGCGCCTTTTATCAATACTTACAGGCATAAATTAAATTATTAATTTGTTCCCGTTGTCATTGCTTCAATTTGTTTTTGAACTTTTGATAGACTCCAGTCACCAGCTGTTTGGCTTGGTGGATAATCTTTAAATGTACTTAAGAAATTAAAAGCATACCCTTGTATAGCTATAAGAATGTAGGCTCTATCAATATACCAGTCATAATAGGTATTCGAACCCACTAATGCTTTTTCAAAAGGATCTCTTCGAAGATTAAAAAGATAAGGGGCTCTTAATTCTACAAAAGGCTCTAACCAAATTTGCAATCTATCTGCTCTATTTTCTAAGAACATGGCTTTCCAATCGCCATATCGTAAAGCGGCAATCTCTCCTGCATCATTTACATAAATAAAACCTTCTCTAGGAGATTCTTTAACATTCCCTTTTAAGTACTCTAATTGATTATAACCATCGATGTAATTTTTATATGATCTACCATTCAACGTAACACCGTTTTTAGCCTTAGCAACAATATCAGGTTCTCCAGCGATAGCAGCAAAAGTGGGCAGCCAATCTTCATGCGCAACAATTCCATTTAAAGTTTTACCTGCCGGAAAATGACCTGGCCATTTTATAAAGCATGGTACACGATATGCCCCTTCCCAGCTACTATTTTTTTCTCCATGAAATGGAGTGGTTCCAGCATCCGGCCAAGTATTGTAATGGGGTCCATTGTCTGTAGAATACATTACAACTGTATTATCTGTTATACCTAATTCATCCAACAAATCGAGTAATTGTCCTACGTGCATATCGTGTTCAATCATACCATCTGTGTATTCATCATTGCCTTTATGACGTCTATCTTCTTTTACATGAGTTCTAAAATGCATACGAGTACCATTCCACCAAACAAAGAAAGGCTTACCCGATTTTACAGTTTCTCTAATGAATTTTTCTGCAGCGGCAACTGTTTCATCATCAATGGTTTCCATTCGTTTTTTTGTAAGAGGACCTGTATCTTCAATACGCTGTCCACCTTTGCCATCCGCCCATGAGTGAATAACACCTCTAGGTCCAAATTTCTCTCTAAATGTTTTTCCATCTTTTAAAATCATGTCACCAGGATAATCCATATTTTCTGGCTCTTCTTCTGCATTTAGATGGTAAAGATTTCCTAAAAATTCATCAAAACCATTGTTTGTAGGTAAATGTTCATCGCGATCACCTTGATGGTTTTTTCCAAATTGACCAGTGGCATAACCTTGACTTTTCAACACAGTGGCCATGGTAAGATCAATTACTTGCCATCCTTCTTTAGCACCTGGCATACCTACTTTGGTCATTCCAGATCTGACGGGAACACTGCCACTAATAAATGCTGCACGCCCTGCTGTGCAACTTTGCTGTGCATAATAATCCGTAAAACCAACACCTTCCTGTGCAATTCTGTCAATATTTGGTGTTTGATAACCCATCATACCGCGGTTGTTGTGACTGATATTCCACGTCCCAATATCATCGCCCCAAATTACAAGGATGTTGGGTTTGTCTTGTGCCATTAAAGACACGAAAGAAAAGAGAAATAGGATCAATAATGATTTTTTAATCATAATGATGACTCCTTAATTAGTGTGTATTATTGATTTGCTAGAAAAGTAACAATCAAAAATTAAAGAAAGTTCATTAACAAGCCAAGTTTGTAGTGATGAAAATAAATTTTTCGACCCTGAAGTATGATGAGAAACTGTATGAATTATATTCAAACAGATTATTTTTTTGATCCGAATTTAGTCGGAGATAGTAAAAAAGCTGAAGAGAAAGAATTAATGATTCCAATAAATAACAAAAGGGCACAACGGCCCCTTCATTATTAAAAATTAAAATAATTAATTACTGCCCGTAACTTCTTATATAAAGAGAATCATAATGTCCTTTATGATCGAATACTTCATTGGTTTTTGAATATTGCAACCACTCGTTGATAAGTTCATCTCTTATTTCTGGGTGTTGGTCAGAAACATCATTAATCTCTCCCGGGTCAACTTCTAAATCGTATAATTGCCAGTAGCCTGCACCAAACGGCTGTGGCAATCTCAGTATTTTCCATTTTCCTTTTATGTAAGCTTTCATTTCAAACAGCTCGTAACCCATACCTGTGTTTTCATGAACAGATTGAACTTTCCCTGTAAGGATGGGCAAAATAGATTTACCAATAAGACTGTGAATCTTGTGTCCGTTAAACTCATCAGGATAAGTTGCGCCGGTTATTTCCAGCAGTGTTGGCATAATGTCAGTAACGTGAACAAAGCTGTAATTCCATTTTCCCGGAGTATTAGTTGTTCCTGGTGTCTTAATTATTAATGGAGCTCTTATTCCACCTTCTGTTGTGAAAGTCTTAAATAATCTTAGAGGTGATGAAACAGCTTGTGCCCAACCCGGACCCATTGCAATATAAGATCCCTTTAAGCCACGATTATCCAGTTCGTTGTTAAACGTACTTAAATACTTTCCATCTTCATTGCCCGGATATGTTGAAGCAACTGCCCCGTTTGCGCCGTTATCTGAAAAGAAAAGAATCATGGTGTTATCATACATTCCGTTGTCTTTAAGATATTTAATAACCCGGCCGATACTCATATCAACATACTCAACCATAGCGGCATAAACTTCCATATCGCGTGCAAATTCCTGCTGTTGTTTTTTGCTTAATGTTTCCCATTTCGGAACCATCGGGTTCGGAGCAAAATTATTTACTTGCTCGGGCATCAAACCCAAAGCTTTTAAATTTTTCAGGCGTGAAAGTCTCAGTGCATCCCAACCGGCATCAAATTTTCCTTTGTATTTTTTAATGTACTCTTCCGGAGCATGCAGCGGATCGTGCGGAGCGGTGTATGCAAGGTAGGCAAAAAATGGTTTGCCATCTGATTTGTTCATATCGATAAACCGAAGCAATGAATCAGTATAATTTTTAGTCGAATAAAAATCAGTAGGAAGTTCAACTTCTTTTCCGTTTCTTGTATAATCCATATGCTGTAATGGAGACAAAGCTCTCTGATCATCAAAATGACTGCCGCCGCCTGTACCAAGAATAAATGTTTCCTCGAATCCTCGATCAAAAGGATTTTCACCTTGCTCTTCACCAAGATGCCATTTACCGGTCATATAGGTATGATAGCCAACGGTGCGTAAAAGTTCAGGAATGGTAACTACCTGTGTACTTAAGGCACCAGCATAGCCGGGAAGATTTAATTCTCGCAGCTGCGGATAATCAAGCTCGCTCATAATGCCAAGACCCGCAACGTGATTATCATTTCCTGTTAACAAAGCTGAACGTGTTGGAGAGCAAGTCGGCAACACATGAAAGTTAGCAAATAGCATTCCACCTTCAGCAAGTTTATTCAGTTCCGGAGTCTTTATAATTTTACTTCCAAAAGGTTCAATGTCACTAAAGCCTAAATCGTCAGCCACAATAAATAAAATATTTGGTTTCTCAGAACTCGAATCAGTTGTTTCTTTTTCCTTCTGTTGTTCACAGCCTATAAATATAAACATAAGGACAAAAACCAGAAGAGTTTTGAGAATTGAATAGTTATACATTTTTATCTTTCTATTTTTTGAATAGAGAAAATATAGAAAATATAGAAAATATTTTATCAATCAGGAATAGGGAGGAAAGGTAAATTATTTACCCCAGGTAATTCATATACAGGTATTGCGTTTTTATTCGTTTCTTTTAAACTCCACGTAAAAAGTCAATCCTTCAACAGCCTGGTAATAATCACCGGGGAGTATGTCTCTATTGGACTGGTAGTTTGTTCCTTAAAATTTTCTCTAGATTATTTGTCATATACTATAAGCCAAGTCTGCACTATTTATTTAGCATAAAAAAGGCGTTGATTGAATCAACGCCTTTTGCGTGAGCTTATCTAACTGCTCATTTACATTTAGTTGCCTGTAGGCATTGGAATATTAAATCCATCTTTTTCCAACTGATCACGAAGCCATTCAAAGCGTTGATAGTTTGAAATAGTAATAGGACCGTTATAACCCAAACTTTGCAATTTACGCGGTGGATACTGCACGTAGGTCTGCATTAAATTCTTAATTGCTTCGCTTATCGTTACCAATGTCCATGTTCGTTCAGTGTAGTTATTCATAAAGATGTCATATCGTTCTTGGGGATCTGCCCAGAGGTCAAAAACCTGCGGAACAATGGCAACATATTTCTCAGCACCTTTCCAACCGAGATTTGCATCTACAGCCAGACCACCGGTTGTTGCACCATTATCACCACGCAGATTAAATACTGCTTTATAATTTCCTACTCTTGTTGCACCGGGCGAAAGTTCATTTTCGGTAAAGTAGAACCATTCGGTTCGTAGCCCCTTACCTGTTCCAAATAAAATCGGAGACATATCATAACTGTCAAACATTATTGGCTTTCCTTCACGGTCTTTTGTCGGCAATTCAATTCCTGCAACAGAAGCAAAAGTTGCCATCAGATCAAGACCACCAACAATATCATGATTCCTTTCGCCTGCTTTAATTTTTCCGGGCCAGATGGCGAACGCAGGAACACGGTTTCCACCTTCACGGACGGTTCCTTTAGTACCACGAAATGGTGTGTATCCTGCATCGGGATAAACATCCTGCCATGCACCGTTATCAGTCGTATAAACCACTAAAGTGTTTTTGTCCATTCCTAATTCTTTAAGCTTAGCCATTATGTGACCGATACGAGTATCAAGTTCAAGAACTGCATCAGCATATTTACTTTTAGACATTGACTTATGTATGAATTCCGGTGCCGGCATATTCGGCTGGTGGACTTTCATAAAATTAATATTTATGAACCAAGGCCCTTTTTGTTTCGCAGCATCTTCTAGGAATTTAAGGCCAGACTGCTCAACATATTTGTCCATAAAAGGAATACCAACAACACCTTTATCCGGCGTATCAACATATTGCCCGTTAACTTTCCAATCCTCGTGAGGTTTTTCGCCAGCATTTCCAGACATTGAACCTTTGGTTACTTTCCAGAACATTTCTCTTAATTTTGGATCCATATCCGGGAACCAGGTTGAGTCACCGTATGTATAGGCGTTGCAGTGATAGAGAAAAGCATGTTCCATAACGTCATAACCCTGTGCATTTGGTAATGCATAGTCATCTTCACCAAGATGCCATTTACCAGTAAAGTAAGTTTTGTAACCACCAGTTTTAAGAACAGAAGCGAGTGTCCATTCTGCTGTAGGTAGCCCGCCGCCTTGACCCTGGAAAGCAACCGTTGTCATTCCACTTCGGTTTGGAATACGTCCGGTCTGCAATGCTGCTCTGCCGGGAGTACAACTTGGCTGTGCATAGAAAGAAAAGAATGTCATTCCGTCTGCAGCAAGTTTGTCGATGTTGGGTGTCGGCATTCCGCGTCCTTCACCGCCGCCGTAAGGTCCAAGATCTCCATAACCAGTGTCATCCGACACGATTAAAAGGATATTTGGTTTCTCCTGCGCGAACAGAGTAATGCTTGCACAGAAGAAAAATATTAGTAATGATTTTTGTATCATTATATAACTCCTATAAATTATTAGAGAATTAGTTAATTAAATGATGGTTGTTTATAAATTATTTATAAACAGACCAGTTCTACATCTTTAGTTTACAAAGTATGTTTAGAAATTGTTATTTAATTCGTGCTTCAATTCTCAGATAGCCCGGTGCTTAATGTTTTTAGAATCAAATTTATTAACGCATCGCCATCTATCGGCTTTCTTAAATATTCAACAACGCCATAATCTTTTGCGCACTGCCTGCTTTCTTTTTCATCGAACGCTGTTATTGTAATTACGGGGATATTTATTTTTCTTTCTTTCAAAATCTTCAATAGTTGGTTGCCGTTAATTCCCGGCATATGAATATCGAGCACCAGGAGGTCTTGTTCAGTTTGCTCATAGGAATCCAAAAATTCCTCAGCACCTGAGAAAGATTTGTAATCTAATCCGGATGCAGTAAAGAGAATTTCAAATGATCTTCTTACAGATTTGTCGTCGTCAATTATATATATCATAATGCTACTAGGAAAATGACTATATCTATTGAAAACGTCTATAGTACTTTAGTTCTATAATCTGTTAAGGTATGTAGGGTTGATTTCGGAGAGAATAATTATTGATTTGGGTAACTAATACCTGCTTTCTCAGCTATCCGGACAAGCTCTGCAACAGATTTTACCCCCAGCTTTTCGGTAATTTTTCCCCGATGCAATTTAACTGTATGCTCTGCTATGTTAAGCTTGTAGGCAATCTGTTTGTTAAGCATTCCAGTAATAACATATTTGAACACCTCAAGTTCTCTGTCGGTAAGATTTGAGAGGAGATCTTGCAGTTTCTTCAGTTGATCAAATTCTTTTTTAATTTCGTGTGATTTAGTTAAAGCTTCTTCAACTGCATTTAGAAGTTGTTCATCATCAAACGGCTTCTGAAGAAAATCAATTGCGCCTTTCTTCAACGCCTGAACACTTTCGGGGACGCCGCCCTTTCCGGTAATGAAAACAATTGGAAGGCTGTCTTGTTTGTTCAATAACTCTTCTTGAAGTTCAAGTCCGCTTATACCTTCAAGGTTTATATCAAGAATGATACAGCCTGTTCCATTAAACTTTTCACGATTAAGAAACTCTTCTGAGCTGGAAAAAGTCTCTACATCATAATCTGATGCTTTCAAAAGCAGGGGAAGGCTTCTTCGAACCGATTCATCATCGTCAATTACAAATATTTTTTCATCCTTTTGGATCATCATCCCACAAATTTAATTGAAATGAAAAAGTTGCACCCCCATCAGAATTATTGTCTGCCCAAATTTTTCCTTCGTGTTCATCAATAATAGTTTTACTTATTGCAAGTCCGATTCCAAATCCCTTTTCATTTGTAGTGGCAAAAGGTTTAAATAATTTACTTTTGATTGTTTCGTCGATACCGCTTCCGTAATCACGCACAGATACAATTACCTTATTATTACCAGTTTCTTCAAAAATTTCTATTGCTCTTTTATCATTGTTTGCTTCTTCAATAGCATGTGCAGCATTAGATACAAAATTAAGAAGCACCTGTTGTATTTGTGTTCGGTCTGCTGATACATAAACCAAATTTTCAGAAAGATTCAATTGAAGTTTTATATTCTTTATAATTAATTCACCTTTGAAAATATCAGCAACCTGTTTAATCAACTGATTGAGATCAACTTTTTGTTTTTCTCTTTTTTCAAGCTTTAACAACTGCCGAATGCTGCTTAAAACTTCGGCTGCACGTTTATCGTCTTCAACTATATTTTGAAGTATTTCATCCATCATTTCAGGATTCAGATTACCCGTTTTCATAAATCTCAACCCTGCTTGTGCCGAGTTTCTGATAGCGGTTAGCGGTTGGTTCAATTCGTGAGAAAGCGAAGCTGTAAGTTCACCCATACGTAAAATCCTGTCTTCTCTAACGAGTTCTCTGTATCGGTTTTCAGTTTCCAATAATTTTTTCGTAGTCACTTTCTGTTTCTTATTTAACTGAGCCAGATTTACAATTAAGAGAGTCTGTAAAATAATAAATAGCAAAGCACCGGAAATCAGCCATTTATTTGTATCAATAAAATTATATTCTTGGTGCAATAGTATGCTTCCAGCAGGAATAAGTTCAGAATCTTCAAGTCCTCTTTTTTTCAACTCGCGCCAATCAAAAACATATTGATTCAAGTCGTCAGAATCAACTATAATTGAACTTGGACTCTGTCCGTCCAGTATTTTAATTGCTGCCTTTCCTGCTTCAATACCTGCAATCTCCATACTAGCGACATAACCTCCAAAAGCCCCTTCTTCAAAAGGTGTGTCCAGCAATACGAAAATTGGTTCGGATGTCTTTTTACTTATTAAGCGGATTGCTTCAGGGGTGCTATAGTTTACATTATTTGCATCTGAGGTAAAAGTTGTTACCACAATAATACTCTTTTCAGGAATTTGCGATACACGATCAAGAACAATTTCCATAGGAACGTTAGCCAGATTCACAATTTTTTTTGAGTTATACAACTCATGTGCTGCATCCAAGGTTACTTTGTTAAGGAAATTATCCAGGGTTGTTGCCCCGGATACTATGTATATCGTGGAATAATCAGGAAAAAGCTTAAAAGCAAGGTTGAGATTTTTTTTTGCATCAATGGTTGCAAGTATTTCAGTGGTATTAGAATGCAAAGAATACTTGTGGTAATTCTCGGAAGTATAATTGAAGTCTAATGAGATTGTCGGTAGATTTTTTAAATGTTCAGAAGCATAGTTTTTGATTATTGGAATTATGCGTGGCCCAATAACTATTAGCAAATCAAGATCGGTCCCCTTATACTTTTCATTAAACCTATCGAACAAATATTCTTGATAACTTAGATCCGGAAACTTACCGACGTCAAGATATTCAATAAATAATTTATGCGGTTTTGCATATTCTTCTATGAATACATTTTTGAAATTGTTAAGAATCATCTGGTACGCAACGATTCCCTCGTTCATGGAACAAATAAAAAGAATGTTTTTTGTTTCTTCTTTCTCCGTTGAAAGTGTTTTTTGAAATGGTATCAACATTACCAATACAAGCAGAAGAGAATATTTTAATTTTGAAGACATATTTAGAAATAAAACATCATTATTCTGTAAAAAACAATTTAACTTGCCAAAAAATCATTATTTTCTTCTAGCAAACTCGACGTAAAAAGTTAAACCCTCAACTGCCTGATAATAATCTCCGACAAGCATATCTCTTTCAGGTATGTAAGTTAAATTATAATTTGAGCCGGGATAGTTTTCATCTCTTAACTCAATATAGATCTTTAAAAATCCTTCTTTATAAGACCACTCTGCTTTGCTGACATTGATTGGTCTTGGATTAAAATAATGAGCATTCATAATTCCATTATCAGAAACATTGGATATTTTAATTTGATATTCAGCATCAGTTCTTATCCAGCTCCCGGCGATAATATTTTCATCACTTGATCTTGGTAGAGTTACAGATTCTTCCACCGTTTCATTAACAGGTTGGTTAAAAAAGAAGAAATAAGAGACGATGACTGCTGCAGAAATTATAATAGCTATATAGAATATTGATTTATTATTTTTCATTTTAATTTCACTCGAAGAAATTTTTAAAGTTTTAATTATTAGCAATTAAATAATAAATAATTTTTGGGTGAATTACTTATTATAAGTAGATACCTTATGGGGATTAGACTAATATTAATTAAAGCTCAATCTCTTGCTGTAAATTTAAAATTATTGTAATTCTGCATAGTATATTTAATAAAAAAAATATTAGTTTTAAGCGATAACTAAATAATTATTTTAGTCTTTAATAAAAAATAATTGGATAAATATATGAGATTCATTTTACAATCTCTTCTAACGGTTCTGCTTATGTTATATTCGTTTTCAAATGCATATGCACAGCAATTAGACCTGAATAACAACACGTTCTTCTTTCCACATACTTATAAATATCACCAGATGATAAGTTCACTTGGTTTATCCACGGCTAAATTACCTGAAGATGTTGTAGAAACAGATGACTTAATCAGAGCACCTCTATTTTCATACAGAGTGAAGTATGGCCTGCCTGAAAACTTTGTGGCAGAGGGTGGAGTGGAAACTAATATCGTAACCTGGCAATTTTCATTAGGGCCTAAATGGCATTATCAAATTAACAGAATGGGGTTTTCCTTGGGAACAGATATTGCGTTTTGGACTGGGAAGTTAAACCATTTTGGTTTTGATACTGATGTTACTGGCTGGACACTTTATCCAAACATTAGCGCAGGATACCAGTTTAATAAATTTGCAATTTCAATAAAATCAGAAGTGGTTCTTAACCTGGCTGAAACTTCAACTCAGGGTGACCTTGAGATCTCTGATAATTTAGATTTCTATAATGGATGGACTATTGGTGTTTATCTTGAGCAGCCGTTATGGAAAGATAACTATGTCGTTCTCGGCATCAGATCAACATTTCTAAAATATTATTACCCATTGTGGGCAGCATTTTCAACTTTTGACAGAACTTATTATATACCAGAAGCAACAATAACATTTATATTATGAAAAAATTATTAATTCTAATCGCTAGTCTGCTTTTATTTAATTCGTGTAATAATGAAGTGGACATTACTAATCCGGTAGTTGATCCGAGTAATTTTATGAGTCAGACAAAACCTTTGCCTGAAATTTCCAAGCCTTTAATGGAAGGCGTATATGAAGTTATTGAAGGAAAAGATCTGCTTGGCGATCAGGTTGTAGTAAAATGGAACCGGGACAGACTTTCCATTTTCTCGGGCAAGAATGGCGGGTACATTATTTTGGAAAGCGGTTCATTAGATTCAGTAGTTTTTTTAACTGGTTACTGGAGATATTCAACCAGTACAGAAACTGGAGTTGCAACTTTTTATATTCCTTCTGATGCTGGTGGAGGGGAGATAGTATCCGGCAATACACCCGCAACAGAGATTAGGTTTATTGGTGAATATGGATCGGGTAGCGAATTAGCAAATAAGCCACTGACTTTGAAATTTAAAAGACCATTCAGTGATGAAGTAAAGCAAAGTAATTTTTATATTCTTGCTCATAGGGGGGGAGGACGAAATTCAGATTACCTTGGTGTTTCTGAAAACTCTATTGAGATGATAAAAATAGCTGAGAGATTTGGATCAGATGGTATTGAAATTGATGCCCGTCTTTCAAAAGATGGTGTGCCATTTTTATATCACGATGGTGATATCAATCTTCGCTTAACTCAAAAGAGCTTGATCTGGGGAGACATTGAATCTTTTACGTGGGCACAGTTAAGATCTCTTGTAACATTAAGAAATGGAGAGAAAATACCCTCATTACGTGAGGCTTTAGAATTTGTTCTCTTGGAAACGAATATTCGAGCAGTCTGGCTGGATACAAAAGATGTTGATGTTGTTCCTTCATCGATTGAAATTTTGACAGAAATTAATGAACGTGCTGTTCAAATGGGTAGAGATTTAAAAATTGTTTTAGGTATTCCGGCTGATGACATCTATGAAGAATTCATCACTCAACCAGGCTTTCAAGATATTGCATCTCTTTGTGAACTTTCTATTGATCAAGTCAGACAAGCTAATTCTGATGTTTGGGCTCCAAGATGGACTCAGGGAACACAAAATTCTACAGTTGCGGAAATGCAGTCTGAAGGAAGGCTGGTTTTTACCTGGACTTTAGATGAAGCTAATTATATTGAGGCATTTATTAACGAAGGTAATTTTGATGGCATTCTTACTAATTATCCTACAATAGTATCATACTATCATTATATTAAATAGAAATGAAATTATTATGCAATTAAAAAAAATATTACTTAGTGCGTTTTTGTTAAGCTCAGTTGTGTTCGGACAAATGAACAATACAACTTATTCTTTATCAACTGAGATATCTTTGGGTTATTCGCGTTACCTTACAACAATGGATTATGAAGACCTAAACCAGAATGGATTTTCTGGCCTTGTAAAAGTAATGTGGAATCCTGAACATCTTTTAAGCATTGGATTAGAAACCGGATATCAGTACTTCTACTCAATTGATATTAATAATTACGACACAGAATTTGGTTCAACTCAATTTAAAGCATCTATGTACGCTGTTCCTGTATTTTTTGTTTTTGCGATGAAGGTTGCACCCAATGTTAAATTAACTGCAGGTACAGGAATTCATTTGCTTTATAACTCTGGCGAGATATTCGGTGACAAGATTGAGAGCAACCAAATCAGTATCGGTGCTCATGCCGGGGTTTCTTACACATATCCAATTAATAATTCTATGTCGATTGGCGGTGAATTGATGTATTCATACATATCAAAGCTTCAAGATCAAACTGTGGCGATTCAATTTATGTTCGTTTATGATTTTTTAAAGTACTAATTAAAGTATAGAAAATTTCAATTTAGAGTCGAGGGTATTGTATTTTAAAAACACAATATGAATCAAATAATATTAAAGTTTTCTATTTTTTCTAAGTAAGATAAAGGATATGATAATTATGAAATCAATATTACTTACATTTTTAGTAATTGTCTTCTTGTCATCATCCTTTGCTCAAGACAGTCATTACTGGAATTTGCAGTATGGTACAAAATCTACATTACTCGGCGGTGCAGTAATAGGAAGTGTTAGGGAATTAAGTGCAACATATTATAATCCCGGTGCAGTTGCCTTGTTCAATGATCCTAAACTTATATTATCTGCAAAGGTTTATCAGTATGAGGCCATCACAGTGGTAAATGGTGCAGGTGAAGATAAAGATTTAGACTATTCAAGTATTTCTCCTGCACCAACATTTGTTGCGTTCGATATAATAATCGATACCACAGGCAGAAACAAACTTGCCTTTTCTCTTTTAACAAGACAATCAATGAATTTTGAATTTGAATCCAGACAAATTGGAATAGAGAGTGCTGGCTTACCAGCTACTAATTTTGTTGCAGGCGGGTTAACGATGCAGCAGAAATTTGATGAAATATGGGGCGGACTTACTTTCTCACGTAGATTATCTGAAATAGTTGGATTAGGTGTTACTGCATACGTTGCCTATCGTGATCAGACAAATCACTTACAAACGGTTATTGAAGATTTGGATTCTATAAATCAGATTTCATCTATCACCGCATTTAGAAATTTAAAGTTTCAAAATTACCGTGTGTTATTAAAAACCGGGCTTGGTGTAAATCTGGATCCGATAACTTTTGGATTAACAGTAACTACTCCAAGTTTAAGTTTACTAGGTAGCGGTTCGTATGGATATAATAATTTTGTGAATAATCCTTATGACCCAACTAAAAATGTTTATGAAAGCAATTATCAAGATGAACTTGAATCAACATATAAAACATCTTGGGCTGTTGGATTTGGTGCGGCATATTGGAGTAAATCGTTTAGCGTTCATTTTAGTGCTGAGTGGTATGATGCAGTAAAAAAATATGATCCAATCTCACTGAATCCTTTATACTCTCAAAGCAGGGAGGAGTATTTTACAAAAGAAATATCACAACAGTTTAGAAGTATTATTAATGCAGGGATTGGTATTGATTATAAATTAAATGATAAATTTAGTCTGGCAGGAAGTATTATAACAGATTTTTCTGCTAACGATACAAATGCTGAAACTAATATTGCTCTTTCAAGATGGGATATTTACCATATAAGTGCCGGATCATATTTTAACATAGGTAGTTCCGAGATCACTCTAGGATTATCATACTCATTCGGTAATGATGTTATCAGGCAAATTGCTGATATCGGAAATCCAGATATTGGAACAGGAAATAGATTGAATACAACTTCAGATGTAAAGTTTACCCGCATTAAAGTTTTGTTTGGTTTTATATTTTAAGCAGTTTCATTGTATAATGATCAGAATCTTATCTCGTTCGCAATAGTTTATCAGTATGAGTCAATACACCAGGTAAGTAAGGCCTGAGAAAAAAACATAAGTCCCAAAAAATTTCGGGATTTATGTTTATAAAAATTTCATATAACACAATTATTTTTTTACTAACTCCAACGGCGGTTGTTTCCATGAGCCATCGAGCGCATCTTGTTTTGGCCAATAAAGTCGAAGCACAACCCAGAAGGGTCCATCGGGTGCAGGAAGCCAGTTAGATTCATTTTCTTTGCCCGGTGATTCATACTGAACATAGATAGTTACCCCACCTTTTGCATCTTTCTTAAATTGAGGAAGCATAGGAGAGTTAACTAAATATCTGTTTATTGGATTAGCTACAAGCAAACTTGCCGGCAGCTTATACATTGTGAATGACCAGAATGCATTTACCGGGTGATAATCGCCGGGCGGGAGATAAATAGTGTATTTGTTTCCTTTCCCGTTAAGTGGCTGACCTGAGGCATCTTCTCTATATATAGGATACATTGCTTCTTTCTCAGAGTTACCATAAATCCCCAATGCTGCGGCCGCGTAACGGTAAAGATAATTATTCTTCAAAAACTCTCTTGTGCCAAATAATTCTCCGCTGGTTACCTTGCCGGTTGCTAATTCGGTCTTTTCAAACTCAGCAAGTTCTTTCTGTGCATCATCCATTCCTTGCTCAACCGCTTTTTTTATTTCGGGCGAAAGGTTTGCAGCGTTAAAATCCAATCCACCGCCAATATTTATTTTTGCAAATCACCACCACTAAAAAGCAAGAACAAACAAAACTAGATTAAGATGGAAATGTGACGTGAATATGTTAACGAATATTTTTGTTTATAAACTTACTTATTGATTAAAACTTTGTATTGAACTAAGTTGCAACTAGTAAATAAAACAATTCTTAATTCATAAATTAAAAACAGTATAATTATGAAAACCAATATCCTTAACAGCTTAATAATAATATGTTTGCTGTCTTTACTAATCGCCTGTAATACAAACAAAACAGAATCAGATAATGTAGTGATTGACAAAGAACAGATCAAAAAAGAAATTCAAGCCAAGGAAAATGAATTTGCTGAGACTTACAATTCTGGAGTAGCAAAAGCTATAGGATATTATGCAGATGATGCGATATCGTTTGTTCAAAACAATGCACCGTTGGTAGGCAAACCAGCAATTGTAGCATATTTGATGTCAGGCATAAATGATGATAATAAATCCAATAAAATTTCGTTTACAACGAATGAAGTTTTTGTATCGAACGATGGAAACCAGGTAGTTGAGATTGGCTATTACAAAGTAGTTGACTCAGCTAATACTGCTGTTAATACCGGAAATTACATGGTTCTGTTTGAAAAAAGAGACGGCAAATATGTGTGTGTCAGGGATATGAGTGCTTCTGATATGCCGCTTGAATAAAAAGAAATTGATATATTTTTGAAAGAGGCCGTTTTAATCGTTTTATTCCGAGTCCTGTATATCGTTTGATAGGTTTATTTCAGAATCTAATTTTTCGACTTTGAGAAGAAATGAGTACCTGAAATAGATTCAGGTTGACAAAAATTTTTTAAGGCGTTTTTTTACTGAATCATTTTCATATATAATGAATTTAATTATCTTCTTCTGCCTCCCCCACCACCTCTGGAACTTCCGCTGCTATAATTGCCTCCACTTCTCGAACGGGATGAACTCATAGACTGATTAGTTGATGTCTGCTTCCTTGTAGTAGTTGATGGTGTTTTTGTCTGATTTGTTGTTGTCGAAGTTCCCTTTGATTTGTTGTTTGAAACATTGCTCTTGTTATTAGATACATTATTCTTATTATTTGAAACGTTGTTTCTATTATTCGATACGTTATTCTTATTGTTTGAAACGTTGTTCCTGTTATTCGACACGTTATTTCTATTATAATTACCGTTAGAATTATAATGGTTCACGGTATTGGATCTATTTCTGTAATTATTGTAATTGTTATAATTATAAGAATTATGAATAACTACTGTATTACCATACCCACCATGATATGGGGCGTGATAGTAATAGTGGTTATGACGATAAACGCTGACCGCCACTACAGTAAAAGCGGCAAAATATGGCGGATAATATGCATAATGATAAGGCGGATAATAGGGTACATAAACAGGTGAGTACACATACTGCACTATTGGAGTTTGTTCTACTACTACTACAGTAGTTGGTGAAGAAACCTTTACAGTATCAGTTTTATTTTCGACATACCCGGGATTCGGAGTTACCGGAGGCTTAGGTTCTATAACATAATCTTTACCATAAAGATCTACATCTCCTACAATTTGCATAGTAACTTTATCATTTTTATCCTTCGATACTAAAATTACGGCAACATCCTGTGTTTCTTTTTCAGTTACATCAACCTGAAGAATAAAAGTAAAATCATTGCCATCCTGCTTTGTTACAACCTTTATGAAATCAACTTTATTATCAAGATTTAAATCAAGATTATTAATTCCGGTTTTTTCTTCATTTAATGATTTTTCAAAATCTTCTATTGTCTTGGATTTCTGAAAAAGATCCAAAACCGCAAAAAGATCCAGGTTATCGCCAGGCAAGCCTAGAGATGTTGTATCACTATCAGTTTGAGAAAAAACAGGAAAAGTTAAAAAGCTGATTGAGATTATTAACACTGCAAATAAACTATTTTTCATGACTCTATATCTTATGAATTTGATATCAAAGTTTACAAAAATTATCTTCAGTAATCAACGAAGTATTTTAAGCAGCGCATCTGTTAATCATTGCTTTTAATATGTAAATAGAAAATTTTTTTACAAAAACAGAACTGAGAAAAAAAATCGAGTGGATCCCCCTCCATTCACTAACAACAGTAAAATTGCTGATTATTAACTGAGTGTAAAACAGAATTAAAGCGTAGTGAATAATTTCGTTTAATTAATAATAAATATTTTTGAAATGCATTCTTAATTTAATGCTGTTTTAATTATCTTCACTTTACTATTTTAGGTATAAACATTTATAACCAAGGTATGAAACAAAAATTCTCCAAAATAGTCCTTAACGAAATTATAATGGACAGCATGCCCGGATTGTCATACATTTTCTCGAAAGATGGAAAATTAGTTTATTGGGGAAGCAAAAAAGCATGGCAGTTGCTTGAGTATTCAGATGAAGATTTAGAAAACAAATATGTACTTGAATTTATTGATGAGGCTGATAGAGAAAAGGTTCTGTCTGTATTTCAAAACGTTTTTAAAGAAGGCTATGGACAAGTAGAATGTTTTAATGTAGCTAAATCTGGGAGAAGGATACCTATTCTTGCACAGGCAAAACTAATTGAAATTGAAGGTGAGGACTACTTGATAGGCATGAGTGTAGAGATATCTGAATCGATTGCCGCTCGTAGTAAAATAGCAGAACAGGCAAAAGAAATTTTAAGACTGAACGAACTGCTTAATGCTGAGAACATTTATTTAAAAGATCAACTAAAGATGAGTGGTGTGCAGCACGAGATGGTTGGTAAAAGTGATGCCATTAAATATATTCTTTACAAAATTCAGCAAGTTGCTCCAACTGATGCAGCAGTACTAATTCAGGGTGAAACGGGTACAGGAAAAGAACTTGTTGCAAGAGCAATACACAATGAAAGTAAGCGAAAAAATAAACCGTTTGTTAAGCTAAATTGTGCTTCAATTCCTGAAAATCTGATTGAGAGTGAATTATTTGGCCATGAGAAAGGAGCTTTTACAAATGCTATTGAAAAAAGAATTGGAAGATTTGAAATAGCAAATGGTGGGACAATTTTCTTAGACGAGATTGGTGAATTACCATTGAACGTTCAACCAAAGCTACTGCATGTTTTGCAGCAAGGGGAGTTCGAAAGAATCGGAAGCTCAAAGACAATTAAAACAGATGTTAGGGTAATTGCTGCAACAAACAAAGTGCTCGAAGAAGAAATTAAAAAAGGAAATTTCAGAAATGATCTTTACTACCGATTAAATGTATTTCCGGTTTCAGTAGCACCATTGAGAGAAAGAAAAGAAGATATACCTCAACTAGTGGAATATTTTACCAAATTCTACGCTGAAAAATATAATAAACCCATAAAAATTATTCCCAAAAAATGTATGAAAAGGTTAATGAATTTTGAGTGGCCGGGAAATATTCGTGAACTCGAAAATTTAATCGAGCGAGCTGTAATTACATCGCAGAACAATACACTCACATTTGAATCTATTCCAGAATCCAAAGTTGCTTCAAATGAAAATGCTTCATTGATCGAAATAGAAAGAAATCATATAATTAAAACTCTGGAAAAGACGTACTGGAAAATAAGCGGCAATGGTGGTGCTGCTTCCCTTCTAAAAATTAATCCTGAAACATTAAGATCCAAGATTCGGAAGCTGGGCATTAAAAGAACTATGACCGGATGATCTGGCGTTTAATTTAACGATTTTCATTATATATAACGACTGATTAACCAGTAATTTAATTATTTTCTGCAATAATCGTGATAATTCGAACTTTCAATGACTGGCTGAGTTATTGTAGCTATGAGTAACATTCTTAATAAAAATTTCTGAATTACAAAAAGGATTGAATAGAGCTGGATATTATGGAAACCGTAACAATAAGCGCCAGAATCAGTGAAAAGAAAAAAGTTGAATTTTATCAAACAATGGAATCACTAAAAATGTTGGTAAAAAATTATTGTAACGAATTTGAATTGGATGTTAGTCCGGATAACAATTTAACAATCAAGATAGATTTTAATAGTATGGATGAGTTGAAAAGTAATTTCAATAATAATGAATTCAACATACTGAAAGGTTCAGTAAGAAGTTTGTGCGATCATGTAAGCGTTAAAATTAACGATGTAAATACGAATTAATTATTCTCAATAAACTATTTCACAAGAATTAAAAAAGATTTGTAACATTGAAAATTCATCAAAAACAATTTCAATCAACAATCCTTAAGGAGGAAAACTTATGAGAAAAATATTTGCTTTAATTCCACTCTTGCTACTCTTTGCACTCATGACTGGATGCCAGGAAAGTACAGAAGTGCAGCAAACCGGTGATCAAATCGATAGAACCGTACTGCCAATAAAAGAACCTCCGCGTCCTAAATATTCAGAACTGGATGTAAGAGACGCTAAAGCACCACCTCGTTTCGAGGTAAAAGCACCCGAGAATGCACCGAATGTAGTTATTGTTTTGATTGATGATATGGGTTTTGGTGTTAGTGAAAGTTTTGGCGGACCGATTTCAATGCCCACATTAGATAAGCTAGCTGATAACGGATTAAAGTATAACAAGTTTCACACAACATCGCTTTGTGCACCAACACGTATGGCTTTATTAACCGGATATAATCATCACTCAAATAATATGGGTGTGATTACAGAGGCAGCTACTACATTTCCGGGTTATACGGGTGTACGTCCTCAGACAATTACCCCAATGCCCGAAGTTCTTAGACAAAACGGTTATAATACCGCGCAGTTCGGGAAGTCGCACGAAGTACCACCATGGGAAATTTCAAACAATGGGCCGCAAGATCGCTGGCCAGCGCATTCAGGTTTTGAGAAGTTTTATGGTTTTCTTGGTGGCGAAACTAATCAGTGGTCACCACTTATTTATGACGGTGTTACTTTGATCGAAACGCCAAAATATCCGGGCTATCACTTTACAACCGATATGACAAACCAGGCAATATCCTATGTGAAAACCCAGCAGGCTTTACAACCTGATAAACCATTCTTTATATATTATGCACCAGGAGCAACACATGCACCACATCACGCTCCAAAGGAATGGATTGAAAAATACAAAGGAAAGTTTGACCAGGGATGGGATAAAATCCGTGAAGAAACTCTTGCAAGACAATTAAACCTGGGTATAGTTCCTGAAGGGACTAAACTTGCACCAAAGCCAAAGGATATAAAAGATTGGGAATCATTATCAGCTGATGAAAAGAAATTATTTGCCCGCCAGATGGAAGTGTATGCCGGATTCGCATCACACACAGACCACGAAGTCGGAAGATTAGTTTCAGCAATAGAAGAATTGGGAGAAATGGACAATACCATATTCATTTACATTGCTGGTGATAATGGCGCAAGTGCAGAAGGACAGATGAATGGAGCGTTTAATGAAATGTCCTTCTTTAATGGTGCGCCTGAAAACGTACCTGAAATGTTGAAACATTACGATGAATGGGGTTCACCAAGTACTTATCCACATTTTTCTGCAGGCTGGGCAGTTGCTATGGATGCACCTTTTGCCTGGACAAAACAAATGGCTGCTGATTTCGGTGGTACACGTAATGCGATGGTAATTCACTGGCCAAACGGAATTCAATCAAAAGGTGAAGTGCGGGATCAATTTGGACATGTTATAGACATAGCTCCAACGATATATGAAATCTCAGGAATACCAGCACCCAAAATTGTTAACGGTATCAAGCAGGATCCGATTGAAGGAACAAGCTTGGCTTATACTTTTAATGATTCAAAAGCTCCCGAGACACACACGGTTCAATATTTTGAAATGTTTGGTAACCGAGGTGTTTATCAGGATGGCTGGCTGGCAAGAACCATCCACCGTGCACCTTGGGCACTTCAACCGCCTCAAACACTGCAGGAAAATAAATGGGAATTGTACAATACTCTTGAAGACTTCAGTTCATCAAATGATCTAGCTTCCGAGAATCCTGAAAAACTTAAAGAGATGCAGGCGCTTTTTATGAAAGAAGCTGAAAAGTATCACGTACTTCCTATTGATGACAGATTACTAATTCGAACAAATGCCAAAGAAGTCGGCAGACCTGTCTTACTTGGAGACCGTAGTTCCGTTTCCTACTTTGAAGGAATGCGAGGATTGGGTACTGATATTTTTATTGACTTACGTAATACCGGCTACACAATGACTGCTGATGTTGAAGTGGGTGCTAATGCAAATGGTGTGATTGTATGTCAGGGCGGAAGGTTTGGCGGATTTTCATTTTATATGAAGAACGGAAAGCCAGCCTTTACGTATAATTTGCTTGGACGTCAATCGACTGACATAATTTCAACTCAAGCACTTCAACCGGGTAGGTATACAATTGTCTACGACTTTAAATATGATGGCGGCGGACCGGGTAAAGGAGGTTTAGGTACGATCACTGTAAATGGAAATAAAGTTATTGAAGGGCGCATAAATCGTACACAACCTGGTATCTTCTCTGTTGATGATCTTGCCGATGTAGGTATGGATGAAGGCACTTATGTTGCCAACTATGGGGGTTCATCTGATTTCACTGGAAAAATAAATAATGTGAACATTGAGGTAAAGAAGTAAGAGATAATAAATAATACATAAGTGCTCTGCTCCAAAATTGAGCAGGGCACTTTTGCTTTAATACTTATGAAAAGACTACTTACAATAACAGCTATTTTTGAAGGGGTCACCGGTCTTGCACTGATGAGTGTCCCGTCCCTTTTTATAATGCTTCTTCTGGGTGATAACCTTGTTGAGCCCGCCGGAATAATGATTAGTCGTTTAGCCGGGGCTGTGTTGTTATCGCTTGCAATAATTTATTGGTTTTATACAAAAGTACCGGACGCATTACTAATTGTTAGAGCTATGTTGCTATACAATGTTGCTGCGTCTGCTTTATTAGTTTATGCTTCGTTCGTTGGACTTTCAGGTCTTGGTTTATGGCCGGCTATATTGTTACATATTGGGCTGGCGTTATGGTGTGTTCAATCACTTTAAAAAATAATTATTACAACTATAAAGGAAAATTAAAATTAAAATGAAAAACTTCTATCTGCTCTTAATTGTATTACTTTTTTCATCAGCCTCCCTCCTGGCTCAGCGCCAGGGAATAAGCATTGGTGGCAACGTATACTTTCCAGTAGGTGACTGGGCAGAAATTGCAAGTACTGGTTTTGGGGGTTCTGCAACATTCGAGCATCCCTTAGGTCGAAATATTCAAGGTGTTATCTACAGCGGTTACACAGTATTTGCCGGTGATGCAGACGGAACCGACTGGACAATAGTTCCGCTGCTTGCAGGTGCAAAATTATATTTTACTCCTAAGCTGGATTGGTACGCTGCTGTTCTACTTGGTGCAAATTTCGTTACTGCTAAAGCCGAAATATTAGGAGTAGAATACTCAGCATCTTCAACCGAGTTTGCCGGGAATGCTAACTTTGGTTATGAAATAAAAACAAGTGAAAAAGGTTCAGTTGATATTTCCGCAGGATTTGTCTACGTAAATGACCTCAGCTATTTCGGTATGAGGTTAGCATACATATTCAGACTATAAATTTTTAATAAGAGAGTGAAACTGAAACAACTATCTTTTCCCACGGGTGGTGAAAAATTCGGTTCTCAGAAATGGGGTGCCGTTCCTTCACTCGTAGCTCTAATTATGCCCGGTCAGTGGGTCGTTGGCGGTTTGGTTAATAACGTTTGGTCTTTCGCAGGTGAAGAGAATGCGGCAGATGTAAATTTTTTTACATTCCAACCGTTTATTAATTATAACTTCCCGGATTTTTATTTAACTCTTTCGCCTATCATCTCCTCGAACTGGAAGGCACAAAGCGGGCAGCAATGGACTGTTCCTTTAGGCGCAGGTATAGGAAAGCTGATTCGCTTTGGAAAACTTCCTGTTAATTTCAATGTAAGCTATTATAATAATCTTGTGAAACCAGATTATGGTGCTGAATGGACTTTATGATTTCAGGCGGCAATACTTCTTCCGGCAAGTATTTGAAAAGGTTCTTAAAATTTATTAGATTATTAATTCAAATCTTCCTCTGGCAAAGATGCCAGGTGAAGAATAATTAAGTTTTTACCAATTAATATAAATGCAAATGGTATTGGTTTATTTATAAACACGCTTTTTATGTATATCAAACATTTTTATTTGATAGGATTTTTTATAACGATTAATTTATTTATTCAGCCGATGATATTTGCGCAAACAAAATACGACGTGAAGAAAGATTCAGATTCTACAGGTTCGAGAGAGCTTTCAATCAATGCCTATCCTTATGCATACTATACACCGGAGACTGAATTAGCTATTGGTGCTGGTGGAATCCTGGTATTTTATACTTCTGATACCTCTATAATTAAACCCTCAAAAGTAGTACTCGGCGGATACTATTCTACGAAAAAACAATATAACATTACTTTAGATCCGGCTTTTTATTTTTCTGATAATCACATATTTATAAAAATGCCTTTGGGTTTTGGGTATTTTGTCGATAAATATTTTGGAGTTGGTCCTAATTCCGTTGATAACGGTAATGAAGACTATATCTCACGTGTTTATACTGCTGCTCTATATGTTCAGATTCCATCATATTGGTTTACAAGTGACAGAACCGGACTGATTCTGGATTACGATTATACTGAAATGGTGGATAAGCAAACAAATTCTGAACTGATCAATAATTCAGTTTTAGGTAGTAACGGTGGAGAATCTTTTGGAGTGGGGTTAGAAGCTGTGTGGGATTCCAGGGACAACTTGTTCTTTCCAAACGATGGCAAATACTCGTCATTAAAATTTCTCTCCTATCCTATCGGCGATTTTAACTTTTATTCGATGGAGCTTGATGTAAGACATTATAATTCGTTCAGTAAAGATCAAGTGCTAGCAGGTCAGGGCTACTTCGTTGCCTCAGGAGGTGATATACCTTTCTATAAATTACCTTCTCTTGGTGGGCAGAACAGAATGAGAGGTTATTATTATGGCAGATATCGGGATAACATTTATGCCACATTACAGCTGGAGTACCGCCAGTTTTTTTCGCAGCGCTTTGGTTATGTATTATTCGGTAGTGTTGGTGGTGTTGCAACTTCTCCTGATAAATTAAGAATAGATGAGTTCAAATTAAGTTATGGTGCGGGCATAAGATTTTTATTCAATGAAGAGCAAAAAGTAAATATAAGGGCTGATATAGGAATTACCAGTGATGGTGATACAGGAATTTATTTTGGAATAGAAGAAGCATTTTAATGAGAAGTTTAATTAATAACGCAAGTTACGCATTTGTCATGCTGTTCGCTGCGGCGGACGGATTGACTTAGATTTATAGGAGCCACAAAAATGTACGCATATTTAATATTCTTTATACTCATTAACTTTATTGTTTTGTTTAATCAATTCCTGTTAGTTACACAAACTGATTCTGCAAGTGTGAAAGATTCAACGGTTGTAAAAACAAGATTACCTGTTAGTGGTATAACCATTACCGAAGGCACAAAGCTGATGGTTAAACTCAGTGCCGGGAAAAATCATATCCAGGTTCCTGGCTGGTACGCTGGCTGAAGTGCCTTTAAAAGCATCATTAACAATTAAATAAAAAGTGGACGTGTATGAGCTGGAAAGAAAAACTTAAAAATGAACTTAAGTCAGTTGGAATTGCAACAGCATATTTTTTATTCTGTTTCGGTACGCTTATGCTGATAAAATTTCTTCTTCTAAAAGAATACCAAATTGAATTTTCTGGTGTATCTATGATGGTTATTGGTGCGCTCACCATCGCCAAAGTTCTATTAATAATGGAACATATTCCTCTGGGTAAATGGGTTAACAAACAGCCGGCATATTTAGAAATATTGATGCGGACTGTACTATACTCTTTTGGTGTACTTGTGGTTATGATTTTAGAAAAAGGTTTTGAAGGTCGTCATGAATATGGCAGCTTTGGATCATCGCTGCAGCAGGTATTTAATGATGTGGATATTTACCACGTCTGGGTAAACACCATAGTTGTTTTTGGGACTTTGCTTGGATACAATTTAATTTCTTATATCAGCAATCAATTAGGTAAAGGAACTTTGCTTAGGATGTTGTTTTCATCACCATCGAAACAAATAAGGAATAAATAATTTTTTTTCAGATATGCAATTGTGAATTTCAGTTTATAAAAAAAGCCGGATAAAAGTATGAATATAAATTTAAAGCTTATTGTTTTGTTTTCTATAATAACTTTCTTTACTGGTATTTCTTTTGCTCAAACACCGGAAACAATTGATTACCCGGATGCATTAGACCAGTACGAATGGCGATACTCATTGGGAGTAAGTTCCATTGCAATGCCAGAAGATATTGTACTTGAAACTGCATCACTTCGCTGGCCGTTGATCAGATTTTCTGCTTTGATGGGACTGCCTTCCAATTTTGTACTTGATTTAAAGCTGGCAACTGAATTCGTAACTAATCATATTGAAGTTGGAGGGAGATGGGTCTATGTATTTAATGATGAACTACATACTGACGTGGGTGTAAATGTGGCGTATTTTTTTGGGCAGTTAAAACAGTTTGAGTATGACACTAAAGTGAATGGGTGGTTTACTTATCCATCTGCCGCAATTGGCTATAACTTCGGTTCGCTAACATTAAGTCTGAGAGGAACTATAAGTTTTGTTAATTCCTTATCTTCTACTTCAGGTACAGTTGAGTCAAGTTTTCATACAAACCAATTCAATGGATTTAACTATAGAGTTTCTCTGGAACAGCCATTTTATAAAACAACCTCTGTGGGTTTAGCTTTCCAGATGAATTACTTAAAACTTTATTATCCTGAGTGGCCATTATTTCCCGCTTTTGATCGATATTATTGGATTCCCGAAATTCAAATATGGCTTACACTTTAAATGAGATTTAGATAAATAAAAAATAATTACAATTTGATAGATATAATCAGTTCAATATTTTCCAGAGGTTAAGAAGCAATGAGTATTAAGAAAAAAATAAATTTACATTCCACTATTTTAAAATTGTTTATCATAACGATTTTACTAGCTGATGGATGCACAAATGAACTCGGAGTTATTTTTCCTGAGTGGGGTGATAAAAGCAGGTTGGCTGAAACAACTCCATTGACTTCAGAAATAAAGGCACGCTTTGAGGGTATTTATAATGTTGAGGAAGGCAGCAATCAATTTGGAGCCACTGTTGTTGTACAATGGAATGGGAATTATTTGTCCGTTTATACCGGTAAAAATACAGGATACCTTTTAATGCAGGGTGGAGAACTCGATTCTGAAATTTATTTGGAAGGTTTGTGGCGTTATCAGAACAGTGCTAATACTGGTTTATCGCAGTTGCGGATGACTGAAGGTGCTGACTATGTTTTGGGCAATACTTCAGACAGCAGTGGAATATTGTTGGAAGGAATATGGGGAAAGAATGAAGATAATCCACAAGAACCAATAAAGTTTAGGTTTGTTCGTCCAATTAAACCTGAGTTACTGCAAAACAAGTATTATATTATCAGTCATCATGGCTCGGGTGGTGGTCCGGAGTATTTACAGCAGACTGAAAACACAATTGAAATCTGCAAAATTATTGAACGGTATGGTGCTAACGGGATAGAGCTGGATGTAAGACTTTCGAAAGACGGCATTCCTTATATGTATCATGACAATGCACTAAATCCACGTCTTGTTCAAAAAGGTTCACTTATAGGTAAATCTGAAGAATACACTTTTAAAGAACTCAATTCATTTGTCCGACTTATCCATGGTGAACGAATACCCTCATTGGAAGCTATCTTAGATGCAATTGTCACCGAGACGACACTTGAGTTTGTTTATGTAGATTGCAAACCAACAAGTGAACCAGGTCTTGCTACAATTGCAGCAATTTGTGAATCCGCCAGGCAAAAAGCTTCATATCTGAACAGAGATATTGAAATTTATATGGCAATTACAACTGAAGATCTGTATAACGCATTTTTAAAATTGCCAAATTATCAGAACATACCTACAATATGTGAACTTGAGATAGATAAACTGCAGCAAATGAATTCACAAGTGTGGTCTCCACGCTTTACTGAAGGTACTCAAAACTCTACAGTCGCCTCCTTACATGCAGAAGGAAAGTCAGCTATTACGTGGACCGTAAATATTCCGGATTTAATGTACCAATATTTAGACGAAGGAATATTTGATGGTATGCTCACGGACTATTGTACTTTACTCGCTTACTATTACTATGGACAATAAAATGAAGAACATAATAATAATTTTAACTTTAATTCTAATAAATCTCAGCTCAGGCTATGGTCAATCTGTTGATTCAATTTACAATTTAACTGCTTACGGCAACCTGGGAATTGTTAGAAACATTACTTCATTCGATTATGAATATCCAAATTTAGAGAGAAACGGAATTATTGGAAATTTAAAAGTTATGTGGAAACCGGATTATCTTTTAAGAGCGGGTATCGAAGTAAGCAGATCAGATGTTTATTCAGTGAATGAATCAGCAGTGGCTACAGATTCAGGAACAACAAGCTTAAACACTGATGTATATGCATGGACTTATATGGCGGTGTTTTCCATGTCACCCGTTACAAATCTAGAAATTAATATGGCAACAGGTTTAGCATTTACAACAGTAAATAATTCTGCCTTCGGTAGTGAATCAACTTCAACTGATTTTGGTTCTGTTTTTATGTTATCCGCCGCGTATTTCATTCCGATCGCAAAAGATATGCAATTGGGTGCAGAATTACGCGGAATGAAGATAGCAAAATATGATGATTATACTATCGCATTACAGATTTCGTTTGCTTATAAATTTTTTGAATGGTAATTATTTTTTTTTTAATATTTTAATAGGTAGAAAATGAAATCAATAATAAAATATATTTTGCTTCCGATTATTTTCATCACAGCATTTTTTACGGATTCACTCAGTCAATCTGCTTCGGAACATATTCAAAAGGGTATCAGTAACTACCAAAGTGGAAATTATCCGCTCGCTGTAAAGGATTTTGATAGGGCACTTCAAACGCAAGGCGATTATATTGGTCAGCCTGAAGAGGACACTAATAAAGAAACTTACACTAATGAAAGTGATGAAATAATCTCTCAAACACAAAAAGAGAGTTATGAAGGAACAATAAAAGAAACTTACGCAGTTACATCTGGAGAACAATATGCTGATGACGAAGTGAAAAAATATGTTAACAGTCCGATTGAGTATCAGGGAGATGAACCCGCAAAGATTTATCTATACAGAGGATGGACTTATTTTCAGATGGGGGATAGGGAATCTGCACTAAGAGATTTTGATTCCGCCGTTAGTTTAGATCCCTCTCTTTCAGAAGTTTATTTCAAAAGAGCTCTGTTAAATTACAAGGTTGATCAGGAAAAAGCGTGTACCAGTTTGAAACAAGCAATTCAGAGCGGTCATAAATCAGCAAAGCAACTTTTTGATCTGATTTGCGGTGACTCCGAATAATAGTAAGAAATTATTTATCTTTTGTAAGCTTAAAAAAAAGATGATGATTCAAATTTAAAGTCATAATAAATTGTTCTATCTAATTTCTAATATCAAATAATATTCATTAAAGGAGATAAAAATGAATTCTATAAAATCTTTTTTCCTATTGCCAGTCTTGCTGATGATCTCAGTAATTATATTGTCTGGCTGCTCAACTATTTCAGTTAACCAGGATTATGATCCTGCTTATGATTTTGCTAAACTAAAAACATTCGGATTCATACCAATTACGTCGGAGGCAGGTATAGATCAACTTAATGCAGATAGATTAGGAGAAGCAATAAAAACTAATTTAAGTGCAAAGGGATTCTCACTTGCAGAAAAAGCTGATTTTGGTGTCGCTCTATTTTTTACCAAGAACACAAAAACTGATATTACATCTTATGGATACGGTTATGGATATGGCTGGAGATATGGAGGTATGGGTGGTGTTGATGTTCACCAATACAATGAAGGAACCCTGGTTATAGACTTTATCGATGTGGCAGAGAATAAACTTGTATGGCGCGGCTTTGGTTCAGGAATACTAAGTGATAATCCAACCGTCGAAGAAAGAACTGCCAATATAAATAATGCAGTTATGCAAATCTTAGATCAGTTTCCACCGACTAAGAATGTAGAATAGGTTAAAGACGTTTATATTATAATCATTTTCACGAGACTACCTTTTAAGGTAGTCTTGAAATGATTTTTAAGGTATGAGTTTAAGGTTTAAATGTTGCTCTAAAGTTATATGGGACTAAAGTCCTATATGCTTTTGATTTCAGAAATGTTACTTTGAACCTTATTGAATTAAAGATATTAATACTAAAATGAATTATTTAATCTGTGCGAAATGTCAAACGGTAAAAATTATTACCCAGATTACACGTTAAGATTATATACTTATATTCAAATACAATATTAAGTTTGCACTGCTTTTTTTTTAACAACTATACAAGAGAAAAAAAATGAAATCTAATTTCTTCAAATCGGCCACTACTGTAGTAGTAGCTCTATTATTTAGTGCTTTAATATTTCAAACAAATGCTCAAAAGAAAATTGAAATATTCGGGCTAGCAGGTTACCAAATAAATAGTGATGTAACAGTGGCTAAAGGTGAACTTAGTTTTGATGATGGAATGAGCTATGGATTGGGAATAGATATTCCAGTTGACAGATACATGCAGGCAGAAATAAGCTGGACTATGGCTTCATCAAATGTTAGCTTAAATCAATACTTAGGTGCAAATGTTCCGATATCAGATCTTTATATTCATACTTTTCAGGCAGGTGCACTGGTAGAACCAAAAAAGGGAAAGAAAGTAAGTCCGTTTGGGTTATTTTCATTAGGAGCCACCTTGTTTTATCCCACAGATAGTGCTTATGAAGATGAGTGGAGATTTTCTATTGCTCTGGGTGGTGGAGTAAAAGTTGATTTATCAGACAAAGTGGGATTAAGATTCCAGGGAAGACTGATGATTCCTATGGTATTTGAAGGTGGTAGTATATACGTTGGCACCGGCGGAGCTGGTGTTGCTATAGGCGCTTACACAGCCCTTGTTGAAGGTGATTTTTCTGGCGGTATTTATTTTAGATTATAGTAAAACTACTATAAAATATTATTCAATTAGAAAACATTAAGGAGAACTAAAACAATGAGAAAAATAAAGCAAATAAAATTATTGCTTATTCTTGTACTATTTGGAATCACATCTGTGATTCTAACATCTTGTTATCCAGATTATGGATTAACAACATCTGATTATGATATAGTTGCCACATTTAAAGAAGATGCTAACGATTTTCAAGCTTATAAAACTAATGGTGCAACTTTTTTTATGCCCGACTCTGTTAAAAGAATTTTAGATAATTCTGGTGGAGTTTCCAATGCTGTTGGTCAGTACGATCAAGCAGCTCTTAATGAAATCGAAAAACAGATGATAGCTAATGGCTACACAAGAGTAAATAATCCAGCGAATGCTGATGTTTATATTACTGTGGGAGCTACATCCTCTGAAAATATTGTATATTATCCCGGTTATTGGTATGGATGGTATGGATGGTATTATCCCTGGTACGGATACGGCGGATATGCGTATTCTTACACAACCGGTACTTTATTTGTAACGATGATTGATAAGTCTAAAATAGATGAACCTAATCAAATTACCGGTGCAGTTTGGGCTGGTGCAGCAAATGGAATACTTGATGATACAAACGCAAATATTTTAACTAGGCTATTAAGCAGTATAGATAAGATGTTTGAACAGTCCCCATATTTAAAAATCATCGAATAACTTTTATAAATAAATATTTGGAGATAATAAACAATTATGAAAATAAAATTAATAACAGCACTATTTGTAATCATTTCGTTTACAAGTTTTGCACAGGAATTACTAACCAATGTTACCTGGAATATCGGCATACCCGTGTCAAAGATGAATCAATATACAACTGAAGTAACTTATCAGGGCTTTACAATAGCTGGCAGAAGATTTTTAGATAAATACAATTCCGTTGGCTTTATGACAGGATGGAATGTATTTAGCGAAAAAACTTATACTCCTATTGATTTAGCAGGCGCAGAAAATGTATCAGGAACAATTTCTGGTACACAAGTAAGATCAGTTAATTCATTTCCACTGCTTGTCGGTTTGCATCATCATTATGGCAAAAGAGATGATATGCGTGCATTTATTGGATTAAATGCAGGTATGTATTACATTCTTCAACGGCTTGATATGGGTGTTTATGAAATTGATAATGATAATTGGCACTTCGGTTTAGCACCGGAAGCAGGATTAATCATTCCTTTTGATGGGGATAAAACCTCGTTTTATTTTGGTGCAAGATATAATTATGCTTTTGATTCTGGTACAGCTTTTGGGGGTGGGGATAATAATTTTTATTCTTTTTATGAAATAAATCTTGGATTCTCATTCTCTAGTAAATGGTTTTAGAATTGTTTTTTAAATGTCATTCCCACGAAAGCTTGCCTACCGGCAGGCAGGCGGGAATCTATTTTATATAATTAAACAAAAGGAACACAGAAATGAAAAAATTATTTTTAAGTGCTATCTTTTTACTCAGCACATTTGCAATAAATGCACAAACAACTAATGATATGATTGAACTTCTGAAATCTGATGTTAAAACAAACAGAAAAGCAATCATTACAGAATCAATGGCTTTTACAGAAGCTGAGTCGAAAGCATTCTGGCCTGTTTATAGTGAGTATGAAATTGAGCTGGAAAAACTAGCTGCTAAAAGAATTCAAAATATTAAAGATTATGCTGGTAATTATGATAAAATGACAAATGAAAAAGCAGATCAATTAATGGAAACTGCATTTGATTTTAGGGCTTCAAGAGTAAAATTAAATGAAAGCTATTATAAGAAATTTGCTAAAGTATTAACCCCAATCAGAGCAGCAAAGTATATGCAGATTGAAGATCAAATTCAGATGCTTATTGATCTTTCGATTGCATCAGAATTACCTCTTGTTAAAAAGCCGGTCAGTGACGCTGTAAAATAAATGATCTTATTTGAAAAAAGGGAGAAAGAATATTTCTCCCTTTTTTTATTTCCTATCCGGAAATTGAAAAATCAATTTTACCACATCAACACTGATTCAAAAGATTATATTTTTACTATGGTTTCATAAGCACTTCTGTGTAACCAAGAATAATATTTAAAAGCATAGTGCTAAACTATTATAATTAATAGTCTTATGGAATTTATTTGAAATCAGATTATTCAGATTTAAACAGACTGGAAATTTGAGTGGGCATAATAAAAAAGGGAGAAATGTTCTCCCTTTTTTGTGAAAGGTAATTTACTATTCTTCTTTTTTAAGTAAAGGAATTCTGCTAACTTTTTCGGCATCGATCAGCAAAGATAACCTTCTTTCAACTTGATAAAATTTGCCAACAACTTTAGCAGGCAGAACTTTTTTCATTTTTCTGATATACTCACTTTTTAATGACTGTTTATCTCTTTCTAAATTTAAAACATCATCTAAAAGATTACTTGCCGTTTCTTCTTCCATTAAATAAAAATTTAGCATGTATTCTTCAGTCAATTTAACTTCTTGATCTCCAAGGACTTTTAGTTCGTTCATATATTCATTATATAATGGCCAAAATACTTCTGCCTGTTCTGGAGTCAATTCAACATTCTCTGCAACAATTTCTTTTGCAACTTCCCTAATATCAGTTCTGATACCTTGTATATCAGTTTCAAAATATTCTGTTTGTGCATTTACTGAAACAAATAGCCCTAAAAAGAGAACGATAATTAAATATTTCATTGTGCTTCCTTTGTTAAATTAGTTTGAAAATAATTAATTGCAATTTTTTGTACTTCATATATAAAAAAACTTTATGAGAACATAAACAACTAAAAAATTATATCTTAACTCTAATATTTTTGAGTTGAATTTGAAATTTGAATGATATTGTGCTTAGCTTTATGCGTAGATAATTTAATTTAAATTTTGTTTAGGAATTAACTATATGAAAAGTATTCTCATCATTTTAGTTATTATGTTCTTGTTTTCAAATATTGCTTTTAGCCAAAAGGGCTATGGAAGTGACTTGTCAGCTGCGGTGGCAATACCCACCGGACCAAGCTCAGAATATTCTAATACCGGTTATGGTGTTATAGGCGGATTTTATTATGAGTACTCATCTAACTGGCGGATTGGTTTAACTCTGGGATTTATACGATTTGGGGCAAGCAGCACCGAGCTTAACAATTACTTTCAAACCAGGTTGCCCTCAGGAACGAAGGGTTCTCTTGATATTGATGGTTCAGTTTCTACAATACCAATATTGTTAAGCTGTAAATATGTTATACCCTCTTCCGCTTCAACAAAATTCTATGGAATTATTGAAGGCGGACTTTACACATATTGGGTGAAGACTAAAGGTAATGTAGTTTACACATTACCAGATCCTGGTGAGATTCCGTTTGATCAGTCTCAATTTAGCAGTGAAATAGGTTTTGATTTAGGTTTTGGGGCACTTTTTTCGGTCAGCCAAGATATATCGATTGATGCCAGCGTAAGGTATCATTTCGTTAGAAATGAAGGTACTATCAAGGTAAACTATGATAATCAGGGTAATTATAAAGATGAATCTGTTGGATCCAGTCATTTTTTAAACATTGGTGTTGGAGCTAACTGGAATTTTAACCTTTAGTTAATTATCTACATACTTACAGATATTTTTATATCTTAACAGTGTTAATTAAATATTTGACTTAAATACAATTATTCAGTTAATCAATTCATTTCAAAAAAATAATTTACAATGAATACAACAGAAAGGTGTTTATGAATTCAGTGAAAAAATTATCGTTAAAAATATTTTTTGTGATGTTTTCAGCATTACTGGTATTAGGCTGCAGCCAATCAAATAAAATTACTGATAGCTGGGTCAATCCGGATGCAACAAAAGAATCAATTAAATTTAACAAGGTTGCAGTCTTCGGACTTGTAATGAAGACCACCAACCGAAAAATAATTGAAGAAGAAATTTCAAGAAGACTTGTAAATACAATTTCCGTACCTTCATACAAAGTTGTAAATGACGATGATATTTCTAAACCAGAAGTTGTAAAAGCAAAGCTTGTTGAACAAGGATTTGATGGTGCTCTTATTTTAAGATTGATTGATATTGAAAAAAGGGAATCATATAGTCCGGGTGTATATCCAAGCTATTATTCTTCCTTTGGTGGATATTATGGCTATTCATATGGTTATATGTATTCCTATACCCAAGATTATGGCGGTCAATACATGACAGATCAAATTGTAACTGCTGAAGTTGTTATTTATTCTTTAAAGAACGATCAATTGATCTGGACAGGTGAAACAATGTCTATGAATCCAAATGATTTAGAAAAAACAATTGCTGAACTTAGTGAAAATGTTAAAGCAGCCTTAATCGATGATGGATTACTGACTGAAGAAAAATTTTAGTTATTTAAAAATATCGGACAATAAAAAAAGCGATCTCTGGATCGCTTTTCTTATTAAGTAGAGATGAATATTTTTTATCAAATTAGAAATAATATTTTAAATCCATATAGACGTTAGTAAAATTAATTGTCTGATCTATAGACGCATCTTTGTACCATTGGTAATTAAATACAAGACCTAGATCTAGGTCACTCTTGCCGGTATAATTAATTTGAAATAAAATATTTTGAGGATTACCAAAAAGACTTGTTGTGTTCTTTCCTCTTCTGCTTCCAAAATATGAAAGACCAAAACCTAGTGGTAATGAATAATCAGGATTTAAATCCGCATCAGCTAATACTCCATAATTGAATATCCACTCATCTTCAGAGAATCTTTCTGCAGATTCACCATAAGTAAAATTAGCTTCAGCAGTAATACCGAACATTCTATTTATAGTATAAGCATAAGCTAAGCCCGCCCCAACATTTGTGGTTGGTGTATTCTTAACCATTTTATTTTCCGGTGTTATTTTTCCGCTATCTACAATACCCTGAATAAATCCATTAATATCTATTAAAGTAAAAGAGTTGTTAGAAACTTTTATAGTACCGGAGAGCATCATATCTTTATTCTTATACAATTTTAGCAGCCAGCCAAGCTGATAACCTATAGCAAGATCAATACCCTGATATAATACCGCACCTGCATCTGTTCCTAGTCTTCCGATAGCATTAATTCTTAAGGAAAACGCTATCCAATCTTTAACTGAATGCTGATATTCAAAACCCAAATAAGTAAAGGCTAAATCACCAGTTAATGTAGTTAACTCCTGCTCATTAATAATGATCGGGAAATCCAAACGACCTGTTTTACCTGCTCCCAGACTGGTAAGAAGATATGTATTAATAAAAGGAGATTTAATCTTAGAACTTGAGATAAATCTGTGTCCGTTAAGCACATTTCCATTTGAAGTCATCACGGATGTTCCAGTTGTGTCCTGATTTTTATCATCCGAAGATTGCGCATTAGAAATGAAAATTAAGCTGATTGCAAAATACACAATTGTAAATAATTTGATCTTCATAAATATTTTATCAAAATTTTTCATAACAGATTATTAATTAAATCGGGAAGAGTATACTTGTTAGAAATTGAAAACCCGATGTCCTGAATCTATATGGAAAAGTAGTTCCAGATTCGTTTGATGATATATCACTAAGATTCAATAGACTCTGCATATATCGTATCTCAATAGAAATTATTGGCGAACCAATAGGAATATTTACTCCAAAACCAAACGTTGCTGAAATATCAATCGTTTCAAATAAACTACTTACATCTTTTGTTGAGCCGTCAACAATATTCTCTAGAGTTGAATTCATCAGATATCCAAAATCAAGCCCGCTTGAGAAATATATTCGTTTATTTAGAGAATTAATTTTTACCATAATAGGTAAACTTATGTAATCCAAAGTTGCAGTAAGGCTATCTCGCAATTCATATTCACCAACATCATAGGCAACGGAGGTTCCTTTTTGTAAAAATCTTGGCTGAATACTTAATACAATATCTTCTGCTAAAGTAAAGTCTGCAATCAGTCCTCCGGAAATTCCAGTTTTGCCGGAATAGCTTGCATCTTCTGGTGCATCTCCACTCAGGCTTGAGGACATAAGCCCCCCTATGGCACCAATATAAGTTTGTGAAAAAAGTGAGATACTCTGCAGGATGAATAAAATTAGAATGGTGTAAATGGTTCGATTCATAGTATTACATTAAACTCTTTATTTAATAAAAGAAGTACAGTAATATTAAATGAGGATTTTCATTAAATCAAATAAATTGTATTAGATTTTTTTTTATTACCACTAAATGTCAAAAAGAAGGGGAGCGTAAGTCTTCAGATTTAACCACTCCTGAAATGAATTCGAGGCAGACTCTTTATCCCTCTACTTCTCAAAGAGAGGGAATTTAGGCCCTTCTCCTTTCAAAGAAGAAGGGTTTGGGATGAGGTTGTATTTTTCATTTTTTTATTTGTAATGCTTTGGCATAAGTAATAACTAATCCGAACCCCTCCTTTATCCTCCCCTTTATTAAAGGGGAGGAAATTAACAGCCCTTCCCTTTGATAAAGGGAAGGGTTGGGATGGGTTATATTATAAATCTACTTTCAATGTACTGTTTTATAATTAATGTTGAGGATTCCTTACGCTTCGTTTACCCTTTCGCCCATAAAATTCAGGGTAAGCTCATAATTGAAGGGCAGGGCAATAGTTTTGTCATTCAGTTCCCAGAAATTGCAAAGCTTCATTTTTATCTGTTGTAACTTTTATATCAAGTCCTCGATTCTTGGCTACTAATTCACCGAATCTTTCAGGATCAATTATTGGTTCTTTTCCATAAAATGTAACAGATAATTTTGCCAATCCCTTTAACAGAAAATTAATAGCCTCTATAGCAGCATACTCACCTAAATCATACCTATCCATCGTGGTTATTTTTCCTTTAACTTTATAAACATTAAAAAATAGTTTAAAATGCTTTTTACTAACAAGCACTTCAAGGGCTTCCGTGAACATTTTCTTTGCATCTGAAAGAGAAAAATTACCGGACACATTAACACTTAAATACTTGTCCATTTCTTTAAAAGAATACTTGAATGGGACCTTTTGTTGTTTCAATAACTTTCCTTTTTAATAAATTCATAATAAGAAGATATATTTCATTCGATAATAAAAATATTTAGGAATTGTTTCAATAATATTAGTAAATAAATCTAGTATATTTATCGAGGCAATAAGTCTTGTTGAATTACCATTATCCTCGAAAAAAAATAGAACCATACTAAATACTTTGACGCTGATGTATTAACCATTAATTTACATTCAGTAATCGTAAAAATTTATTAAAAGAATATTTATTTATGCTGCACTCTAAATTCACCAATATATTAATTGTTATTCTATTATTTAGTTTTATAGCTTACCCTCAACAGGATACAACTGCCAATAAAATTATTTTAGAAGAAACTGTTAAAGATTCTGTTATAGTTGAGGTTGATCAGCAAGACGATTCATCATTTATTAGCATACCTTCAGAAGAAAATATTAAGGATTCTGTTACCGCTGATAGTTATTTGGATGATGACTCATCGGGTACAAAGGCATCATTAACATTAGCTTTTACAGATTCAACTGAAAAAGATACGCTTTTAATGCAGGACTCTTTACTTACAACTATACCATTGGATTCAGCCAAAATTGATACAACATATTTAGTAGATATACACCCGCAGGATATTTCTGATAAAGCCGGTTTTGTTATAGAAAATTTAGGTAAATGGGGTGCTCTTAGAATATATGGCTCAATGAGACTTAATGGGGCTTATGATCTGAATGGTCTCATTAATACCAATGGTTTTTCCACTTATGATATCCCTGTTGGTGAAGATGCAATAGACCAGGGAAGATTTTTTATGGCACCCTACCAATCCAGACTTGGTATAGAGGTTACAAGATCTGGTTTACTTAATAATTTTAGAGTAAAAATCGAAACTGATTTTCTCGGTGCAAATAATGGGCTAAGAATAAGGCATGCATTTGTAGAAACAGGAAATTTTATAATCGGCCAAACATGGTCAACATTTACAGACGTAAACTCTGTACCGCAAACAGTTGACGTGGATGGACCTAACAGTTCTGTCCAGTTGAGAACAGTTAGGATAAGATATGCTGATAGACTTTTGGAAAGTAATCTAAGATACATTGTTTCTCTAGAAGCCCCTTCACCTGATTTAATTCTAGCTGATTCCTTATCGGACAGAGTGCCCGCACAGTTTTTGCCTGACATTGCAGGACAACTGATACGTAATTTTGATTTTGGTTATTTAAGTTTATCAGGGATAATTAGAGGTATAACAGTTAAGGATTCTTCCGGATCATCGGAACAAATATTGGGATATGGAATTTTGCTGGCTGGTGTTTACAATCTTGACCAAAAAAATAAATTCCTGTTCCAGGGCGTTTATGGTGCCGCAATTTCCAGATTTATCACAGCATTAAACGGTAAAGGAATAGATTTAATTTATAATCCGAACTCTGAAATATTTGAAGCGACTAAATCTTTCGGTTTAATGCTTTCATATACTCACGATTGGAGAGCGGATATTTCTTCTGCTTTTACAGTTGGAATGGTTGGAATAATTAATAAAAATTTCGAGCCCGCAGATGCATTCAGCCAAAGCTGGTATTATTCAGCAAATGTTTTCTGGAATGCACTTATGGGTGTTAGATTTGGATTAGAAATTGCGCAGGGAAGAAGAATTAATAATGATGGTAATTTTGGAAGAGCAACAAGAGTTGGTTTTATTTTTTATGCAGATTTTTAATTAATTATATTAAATGTGAATCAACCTGCCCACCCACTGGCGTATAGTTTTAAGTTCTGATTTTAGTTCAATAAGAAATTTTAGATTCCGAAATAAACCTGTCAGCTGACAGGCAAGATTCGGAATGGGCATAATAGTCAAAAAGTGTTGCTGGAATTTATATAAGTAATTACATTATATAAATTTACAGGAACAAAACTCAATGGTAGTTGAGAATGATGAAAAAAAACATTGTCCAAAGTGTAGCAGCAATTCAGTT
>JBGSOQ010000462.1:0-1624 GCA_041739035.1 Ignavibacteriaceae bacterium
TTTTGGAACCAGTTTAATTTATCAGTTCCCCCGTTCATCGAAAATATTTTTTAGTGTGATGGGTGAATTTCCGCTTCTAATTACTGAGTCGGTTGATTTAGCATCTCGAGGGCAAGGTGGTCCCGCAGAAATTAATCTCGAACCTGAACCAAATATTGGTCTGAACATGGAACTTGGGGCAACAACTTACGGAGCATTTTTATCATTCTATTTGGATTACTTATTATTCACTAAATCAGCTTTTGATCAGGGGTTTCATCAGCCGGAATCCGACAGAACTGTTATCGGTATGAAATTGGGTTACACTTTTTCAATTAACTGAGGAGCAAAAAATGTTTAATAAAACATCGGTTACTCGTTTAGTCCTGCGGGGATTCTTATTTTTTATTTTAGTTATAAATATATCCGCAGAAGAATTGCAAAATAGGAAAACTTCCGATGGTTCAAATATTGCATCAGAATCTTCAATCTCAATTCCCACATTAAGCGGCAGTCATTATGTTTTATCAAATTATGTTAACCAATTTTCTAATTACAATTTGAGTGCAATTAGTAAACCAAGTTATAAATCACCCTGGGTTGCATTCCTTCTTTCTTACATAATTCCGGGAAGCGGGCAAATTTATAACGGTGAAATTATAAAAGGACTTCTCTTTACAGGTACTTTTTTATTAGGTGCGGGGATTGCCTTGATACCGGCTATTGGTGCTACATCTGGTTCAGATTGGCCAACCTCTTCTTACATTGGGGCAGGAATTGCAGGCGTTGCTTACATTTGGCAGCTTATTGATGCTCCAGTTTCTGCAAATAGAATAAATGAGGAAAATAATCTGTCCATGTTTAAAATTAATATTTTAGATGGACACCAGGTAAGCTTTGGAGTTTCAAGTGAATTAATTAAAGATACTCCAGCATTTGGACTAAAGGTGAATTATAAAATTCCAATATTTTAGTAATGATGATTAATTAAGTTACCTTACGCAAAAGTGAAGAATACAAACCTAGTTCCTAACGCAAAGTCCTAAAAACCAAAGGAACTGGATTTGTTTGTGAATTATTTTCATTTCCTTGCGTAAGGTGAGTTATTAGTTGGTTGCATTAAATAATTACAAAGATCTTTTCAAATTCTACGATTCAAAATCAAAAACATATTAGTGCTTATTCCGGGTATAATCAAGAATTCCTTTCATTAGCCATCCACCTGAGAACGATCATTTAATTTTTAGACTCAGATAAATAAATATTGACTTGACAAAATTATATTATCTATCGTATATTTACGATAAACGATAAGAATCATATGGCAGTATTAAAATCATCTGAATTTGAAACAAAAGAAATTGAATTAGCTGAAATTGCTAAAGCTTTATCCCATCCGGCAAGAATAAAAATTTTAAAAATTCTCGCATCAACCAATTCATGTATCTGCGGGGAGATTGTCGATTTGCTTCCGCTTTCACAGGCTACAGTTTCTCAGCATCTAAAAGAATTAAAACGTGTTGGACTGATAGAAGGTGAGGTTGACGGCCCAAAAGTATGTTATTGCATGAACAAAAAAGCATTGACTAAAGCAAAGAAAGAATTGGATAAATTATTTAATAAAATAAGTTGTTGTTAATAATAT
>JBGSOQ010000082.1:0-5245 GCA_041739035.1 Ignavibacteriaceae bacterium
CGCTGCTTTCCAACATGTGTACCGCATCAACCTTAAACTGCCTGTCAAATCTCCTTCTTTCACTCATTGGTAACCTCGTTAAGCATAGTATCGTATTATACGCTTAACTTCGTGTCCCCTTTTTCGGGGCAGGGCCAAACCGAATATATCATTAGTTGATTTATAATAATTTATACTATAAGCATGTCTCAGCGAATGTATACTAAATGGTCGCTCCAATTCATTGATATAGTCAGGGCTCTTCATAAGCCGGTACCACCATTTTGAAAAATTGACCGAATTAAAACCTTTAAATGGATTAATTTTATCTAAATCATATTTAATTATCATTGAAGCAATTTCATTCGGCAACATTCCAGATACTTTTTTGCCTTTAGATTCGCCATGATATTCGTTATTAAGTAAATCAATAACGAGGGTATTAAGAATTCCGACACGTTCGCCAGTTAAACGAAGAAATCGAATGATGATGTACGAGTAAATTCCAGCTATTCGTTTATTCTGGCAACCCCTGCCAGTTGCATTAATAGCATCCAATGCAAATCTCTCAATTTTATCCAACTGCTTATCAGTTGGAATCTGGGAACGCCGTTTGGTTTCTATCAGTTTTTTAGGCAGCTTACATTTATGGAAAGGATTCTTTTCAACAATATCCCATTTCACAAGGGATGTATAAAAAGAACTAATCGAATTAATTTTCAATAGAACAGTATTAATATTTGAATATTTTTTCTCTTTCATTTTTAAAAGATACTTTTGTGCGATGAAAGCATTCACTTCAATAATGTTTAGATTTTTCTGATTTAACCAGGTTAAAAAATCAAGGAGGTTCTTTTCATACATTCGGCGGGTGTTTATACTATCATATTGTTGTAGCCAGGTTTCTTTCAGTTCAGAAATCATATCGCCGTCAATTTTTACTTTGCGAATTTCATTACTTAACTCCTCTTTCATTTTATCAACAAGAAGCAGTTTAGAAAGTTTTTCAATTTGTTCATGAGACAAGGTATTGATATCAATTTCATCAAACCGATGGGCTATCGCTGATATTATGGTATCGTTATTTGATTTTTTAGCTAAGGAATTCATTAAATTTTCTCCTTGTCCCGAAAACATACATTATCATGACAAAGAAAATATACAAATAAGTGAACAAAATGTCCCGTGTTTTTGCTGCAAATTTTAATATTAATTTCTGATTATATGTATTTTTTTAGTATCCCCACCCCCTTCATCTTTTATTATTATCGTGTTTCCCAAACCTTGAAACCATAGCGACATACCGCCGAAAGGCAAAAGCCTTCTTATAGAACTAAGAATTAACTTTACATGGGGTAGTAAGACTTTGCTAACGGAAGTAATAGGCGGTTAAGAAAAAAAAGACCCGAGTTTAATTAGTCCGGGTCTTAAATTTGCGAAGGAAATATGTGGATAAATAATTTATACAAAATCCCTGTAGGTTTCAATAAGCTCATCCGACAGAAGTTCTTCGATTTGACATAGGCACTCGTGCACTTCAGATGCATTTCCAATACCAAACGCATCAATTAGTGACCTAACATTTTCAATAGAATCAATATCTTCCAGTAAACTCTTTTGTGTCCGTAATAGTTCAACTACAACGAGTCTGTCCGTTTCATTATATTTTTCTTTCATATCATCACCCTTTATTTCATTAGTAAGCAAAATAAAATAAATATTTTTGCTACTATCCGCTCAAAACAAAAATTCTATTAATTTCTTCCTTAAATACAGATTTTTTATGTAAAAAATACATACTTTAGAAATTTGTCTTACTAATTAAATAGAAATACCCAGGGGGAATGCATGAATACTGCTAAAAACTATAAACTCGATTCAGATAGTAAACTGGTTAGAATCCAAATTCTGCTCAAACGTGAACAGATAAATAAACTGGATACAATTTCAAGAGGGTTATCATTGCAGAGAGGTACATTGATTCGACAGGTCGTAAATGGCTACCTTTCAAGGCGCAAAAACAGGAAACAATTGAACGGTCTTAAAAACTTATTAACAATTGAAAGCATGGACAACACTATTCGAGAATCAGTGGAATCTGGCATAAACCAGGTGTTGGAAAATCGAAATGCTTCAATTGATGATGTCATCAGTAATGGTCTCAAATATATCAGGTAACGATTGAGTATGAGTTTTTGATTATGGCGTTTAAAACATATACGGATGACCAGCGAAAAGCCTATAATGCGATGGGCAAAATTGGCTGGAAAATAATGAAGGAGCTAATTAAAGAATTAGGCTTCGATTTTACTCGTCCATACATTAAGCGATATGCGGTTATGCAAGATGGAAAACCCAAATATTATTATGCACAAATTTCTAAAGATAAATTTGGCAATATAGACTGGCTTCCAGTAAATAGATATATCTATGATGAGGATAACAGTCTAATTGAAGTTCAATATAAAAAATTCCCTGTTAAATATTTCGTAGATGAAGATAAAATCAGAAAACATTTTTCATCATATATTAATGCCGACATTTATGAAAATAAACTATCACCATATTATAATATATTTGAAGAGTATAAAACCGAAGCCTATGCCGAGACCAAAACAATTGTAATGAAACGTAGCAAAGATAGTACGATTCTTGCCGGTGATATTGATGTTCATTATCCAGATAGCTCTGAAACGACATCAGAAAAATCAGAGACCATACAAAAATTAAAACGAAATGCAGAATATACATTTGAATGTATTCGGAAAGAATTTAAGCATATTCTATTTTATGAGAGGTCGGCAGTAAATTCCGGCTATCACTTCTATGTTGTATTTGATTCTATTGTCAAAGACAACGATATAAAGAACTATCTTGAATATTTTAATAATAAGTATTCCATAAATAATCTTGAACTAAAATATTCGACAACTGGTCTTCGACTTCCGATGTCTGCAACATATGAAGCGTTTACCTCTGATAGTCAACCCATTCAAACTCCGCAACAATTATTCAATTGCATTCATAATCAGAAGGAAATCGGCTTAGTTAATTCATATGAAGAGTTCAAAGAAAAAGCAAATTCAATTATTAATAAAGTCGAAACTGCAAATACTCAAACAATAAAAAATCAATCACTATTTGTATTTGAAAAAAACTGCACAAAAGAAAAGAAATCAAGGATTAGACCTATTAATATTTCAACTGCGTTTCCTATGACATTGGGAAACAGGTTTAGAACTCATTTTTCATTAGCCAATTTCTGCATTGCCAACAATCTTGATTATGCAACATTCTATTCTGCATCATTATCTAATAACCGAGGTAGCAAGGATTTGACAAACAATGCTAATGCAACCTGTAAATCCGTATGGGATTCCGCAAATGCCGGGTTTGATATCAACAAATGGTGCAATCAAGAAATTAAGAATATAGATGTACATCGTAATTCTGATTTTGGTTTTATTTCAAACATACATTTATTAGATGATGACCTGAGAAAGAAAGCCAACAGGGTGTCCGATATATTAATTCAGAAACTCCTTATTCATAAAAAAGAAGCTACTATCAAATATAATAGCATAAGCGATTCAAAATGGTTCAAGGAACAGTCTAAGGCTTTCAAGATTATACTTCCAGAACTACTTGGATATATTATCTATGATAAAGAAAACAGGGTAAGAAATATTCGTAACAATGCACGGCTCAAGGAAGATACACGGTGCAAATTCAATAAGGGTTTCAGTTTTTCCAGAAATTATTTATCAAAACTCAAAGAGCATTATGGATTGAAAGTCGATGTTAATGCTGTATATAAATTTATCATGGATAATTCAGGATTATTCAAACAGAATAAGTATAATAATAAAGGTTGGATTTATATTGGATTTTCTCTTTGCAAGCAATATGAATTACAGTTGAGAACAATGATAAAATATGATTCAATTAGAAATACAATTCTCTTTAATTTAAAAAGAGTTTTATATAGTACAAAATTCCATCACAAAGTAAAGAAAATTATTAAAACAATACAACCGATGGACACAAACATGGAATATATATCTCAATATATTAAAAGTTTGAAAGGTTATTTTTGTAATTCACCTCCCAATAAACCAGATTTTGTATTTCTTTCATAGCCCGATATGGGCAAAATTCTATTACTTCAACAACTTGTACAAATGATAAATAAAATTAAGCGGGTGAGCTACGAGTATACTCGCACAGTATAAAAAAATAATATTTTACAAAAATATTTCAAAAATCTTCAAATATTTTCATTTCTTCCTTACTAATGAATTGGGTGTGGAACTTTTACACACAATAAATAAAAATAATGCGGAGGAAGAAATATGACTCTCAGAGAAATTGCATCTATAATGAACAAAAATGTAAAAACAATTCGCAGATGGGCTGTTCAAGCAGGGACAAAATGTCCCACCATCAGGGACAAAATGTCCCAGGCAACAGCAACCAGCAAAGCAGCAAATTTTACCGTCGAAGAAACCATTGAAATAATCAAGGGAGGTGGGAATCAGAATGTCGCTGGGATTCTGCTCGACAACATAAATTCACACTCGAAAGGAATAATTAAAAGTTGCGAACCAACATCGATAGGTATAACTCAACGTGATAAAGTTGTAATATCAGAAACAATTTCACTTTGTATTCAAAAAATAATGCCCATGATAACAAATGATAATAACCAGCCGATGTCTCGACCTAAACAATTATCACAAGCACCTGACTTAACTGACAGGGCGAAATTAAATATGATAATTCGAGATTATGCACAAAGAAACGATATGTATTTTATGGATGTTTGGCATATTCTTTATAATCAAATATTCTATCGTTATAAAATCAATGTTTGGGTTCGTGCCAAAAATGCAAACATGAGACCAATCGCATACATTGAAAAATATGGTCTTACAGACAAGGCTCTTTCAATTGCAGAGCAGATTTTATTATAACTTACTTACTTTATGTTACTAAGTAAATGAGGATAATCAGAATGATTAATTTACGTGGAAATTCCAGAAGGAATATGTGAAGGGCATCAAAATTGATATCAACAAGGAGAACATTAATTGTTCATTGAATATTATTATGGATTATATTATGAATGGCCCTGCCCCGAAAAAGGGGACACGAAGTTAAGCGTATAATACGATACTATGCTTAACGAGGTTACCAATGAGTGAAAGAAGGAGATTTGACAGGCAGTTTAAGGTTGATGCGGTACACATGTTGGAAAGCAGCGGCA
>JBGSOQ010000085.1:0-15841 GCA_041739035.1 Ignavibacteriaceae bacterium
TCTCGAAGCAGACATTATTGTAACAGCCACCGGCAATCTTAATGTAATTAATGAAAAGCATTTTAGGCTTATGAAGGATAAAGCAGTTGTTTGTAACATTGGTCATTTTGATAATGAAATTGATATGGCTTGGCTAAATAAAAATTACGGCAACACAAAGGATACAATTAAACCTCAAGTTGATAAGTACACTATCAATGGAAAAGACATTATCGTCCTTGCTGAAGGCAGATTGGTTAATTTGGGCTGCGCTACAGGGCATCCTTCATTTGTTATGTCAAATTCGTTTTCTAATCAAACACTCGCGCAAATTGAGCTTTGGACAAATCCAAAAAAGTATGAGAACAAAGTATATGTTCTGCCTAAGCATCTCGATGAAAAAGTTGCTAAGCTTCATCTTGAAAAGTTGGGTGTTGAATTGGAGGAATTGAGTGAAGAACAAGCGAAATATATTGGTGTGCCGGTTAAAGGTCCGTTCAAACCGGATTACTACAGATACTAAAATTCAATAGATACTTACTTACAGAGGGCTTGCTTAAATGCGAGCCCTTTTCGTTTTTAATAAATCTTTAAGAGATTCTTCCAAATTTCCAAATTTGAATTTGAAGCCATGATCAAGCAGCTTTTGGGGAACCACCCGCTGACTGGATACGATTGTTGATGCGGCTTCACCAACTATCATTTTAAGTACAAACTCGGGTACGTTAAAAATTGATGGTCGTCTAAGGATCCTGCCAAGTGTTTTAGCAAACTCATTCATTCTTACAGCCTCTGGACTAACGACGTTTACTTGTCCTGAAATTTCAGCATTATCAAGTATAAATAGATAAATGGCGATGAGATCATCAATATGAATCCACGGAAACCATTGCTTGCCGTTTCCTAAAGCACCGCCGATGAAAAACTTGAATGGCGGTAAAAATTTTGTTAATGCACCGCCTTTATTACTAAGAACTATTCCTTGTCGAAGCATCGCTGTCCTAATTCCAATTTCCGATGCTTTCTCTGCTTCTATTTCCCATACATCACAGACATTGGCAAGAAAATCATTTCCCCAATTAGATCTTTCTGTGAGGATTTCTTCTCCTCTTGAGCCATAGTAACCCACACCTGATGAACTTATCAATACTTTTACTTTGTTAGGAACACTTCGTAATGCAGAAACTAAATTCCGGGTGCTAAGTTCTCGACTCTCAATAATGACTTCTTTGTATTTCTCTGTCCAGCGTTTTCCAAATAAATTTGCTCCTGCTAAATGAATCACTGCGTCTTGATTTTTGAGAAAATCTTGCCATGCTTTAGGATTTTTGTAATCCCATTTTACATAAGCTAATTTAGAGCCAAGAATTTTTTTGGCGGACTCGATATTCCGAGTGAAGATTGTAACTTGATCTCCTCTGCCAATTAAGACATTGCAAAGTTCTGTCCCAATTAATCCAGTCGCTCCGGTAATTATTATTTTTTTATTCATAGAAAAATCCTAATAAAAAGGCGACCATTTTGATCGCCTAATTTAATTTATAAAAAATCATTCAACTCTAAATATTCAGGATATCGTTATAAAGTATAAATGCCATAAGAAGAAGCAAGAGTACAAATCCAACATTTTGAATTGCCACTTTAACCTTAACAGGTATTTCTCTTTTAAAGATTGATTCAATGATAATTATGACCAAATGTCCACCATCCAAAACAGGGAAAGGCATGATGTTTATGATCGCTAAACTTAGACTGAGAAGCGCTAGAAAGTAAAGAAAACTTAGAATTCCGGAATCAGCAGACTTAGCAGCAAACTGAGCAATCTTAATTGGACCGCCAAAGGCTTTGCCGAATTCAATGTTGCCGCTTATTACTTTTCCTATCATTCGAAAAGTGAGTCCCGTCATTTTAGTAATTTCCTGCCAACCGAGATAAAACGATTCGAAGAAACCGTGGGTTTTAAGCTCAATCGGACCAGCGTAACTTTGCATTATGATCACACCAATCGTTCCATCCTTACCAGGCGTAACACTTAATGCGACAGTATCACTTCCGCGAAGAACTGTAAGCGGCAAAGTTTTATTTGGGCTTGAGGAAATAATTTCTGTTGCTTGTTGTCTGAGTCGTATTCGCGAACCATTTAACTCTATAAAAGTATCCCCCGAAATTAATCCCGCTTTGCTTGCAGGTGATTCGGGAAGCACACTATCAATGCTTGCCTGACTAAGTCCGGTTGGTATTAAAAAAATCTTGTCAGGTTGTTCAGGTATTTTCGTTCTGGGGACATCAATATCAATTAAACTATTTTCTCGCTTTATTTTGAAGGTAACATCTTCGCCAATTGAATTGATATAAACAGCATTAATTACTTCCTGCCAGTCTGTTACAATTGCGCCATTGACGGAAACAATTTTGTCATAAGATTTGATGCCTAAAGAGTCTGCCAGACTTCCAGGTAAAACGTCACTTATCGTTGTAGTTTTCCAATACTCTTTTTCTTGAAAGAAATTTGCGCCCCAGAAGATTAGCCATGCAAGAATTAAATTCATTAAAACGCCGGCAGTTATAGCAAAGACTTTTTTAGGAAGAGATTTCGCCCTGAATTCGTAAGGTTTTGGCGGCTGATTGAGAGATTCAGTATCATAACTTTCATCAACCATGCCGGCGATTTTAACATAGCCGCCTAACGGTAAAAGACACAATCTGTAATCAGTATGTCCTTGTCCATCGAAGTCTTTTGGAAGGTCACCAAAACTAAAACCGGAAATTTTGTTCCAGCCGAATAATCTTTTTCCAAATCCGATGGCAAAGACATCTGCACGCATTCCAGTTAGCTTTGCTGCGGCAAAATGACCGAACTCATGTACAAATACTAAAATTGCGATAGTGATCGCAAAATAAATGATATAATCCATTAAATAGTTGTCTCCGTTTATTTATAGTTGTGCTGCAACTTCTCTTGCAAGCTTGTCACATTCAAAAATTGTTTCTATATCAGGTGATTTATGGTTATCTATATTCTCTAATGCTCTGTTTATTAAAAAGGGGATATGTGAAAATTTAATTTCTCCATTCAAAAATCTATCAACGGCAATTTCATTTGCTGCGTTCAATACACATGGAGCCGTTCCACCTGCATCCATAACTTGATACGCAAGTTTGAGACATTCATACTTTTCTAAATCCGGTGAATAGAATGATAAAGTCTTTATATCCGGCAAACAAGTTTTCTTAAAATTTGATTTTAATCTTTCAGGGTAACTAAGTGCATATTGAATAGGAAGCTTCATATCAGGAAGCCCCATTTGGGCCTTAATTGAACCATCAACAAACTCAACCATAGAATGAATTATTGATTGAGGATGAATTATCACATCAATTTTTTCCTTTTGCAGTCCAAAAAGCCAATGTGCCTCGATTACTTCAAGTCCTTTATTCATCATCGAAGCCGAATCAATAGTAACCTTATTTCCCATTTTCCATGTTGGGTGATTAAGAGCATCTTTTACGGTCACATTTTTAAGTTCTTCTTTACTATGATGCAAAAAAGGTCCGCCGGATGCAGTTAAAATAATCTTATTAACCGCTACAATATCTTCGCCGACAAGACATTGATAAATTGCGCTGTGTTCAGAATCAACAGGAATTATTTCCGAATTATGCTTTTTGCACAGAGCAGTTACTAGTTCACCGCCAACTACTAAAGTTTCTTTGTTTGCAAGCGCAATTCGTTTTCCTCTTTTAATTGCCTCTAAAGTCGGTGCCAAACCTGCAAAACCAACCATTGCGCCAAGCAAAATATCATAATTGAGATTTGCGGCAACAGATTTCAATCCATCAAAACCGGAAAGAACTTCGCATTTAATTTTTAGTCTTTTTCTCAGCTCCCCAGCTAGTTTGTCATCTTTTACCACAACTACTGAAGGTTTGAACTCGTGAATTTGTGGTTCGAGCAAATCAATTCGAGTGTTTACAGTTAAAGCGGCAACGCTAAATCTGTCGGGAAATTGTCTGATTACGTTTAGAGTGTTTACTCCAATCGAGCCAGTCGAACCTAAAATTAGAATTTTCTTCATTTTCTTATAATTTGACGGCTAAAAGTATCAAAGTATGAGAAGATTATCAATGTAATTTAGATTTGCCGTACTTTATTAGTGAGCTTTACACCTTCACTTTTCCCTTGATAGCGCCTATCAAATTGCTATCTTTGAAGCATGAAAATCGCCTATTTAGCTATAATAAGCAATTTGTTTTTAAGTTCAGCCATCGTATCTCAGGTTGATATCAACAATAAAATAATGCTTGCGCAGAGTTTTGAACAAGCCGGTGATTATGATAAAGCCATCAAGTTGTTCGAAGAAATTTATTCCATCCAGCCGCAAAACTACCAGGTATTTGAATCACTGAATCGAGTTTATGTTCAATCAAAAAAATATGAAAGCTCTGTTAAACTGATCGAATCAAGACTTAAAGGCAATTCTCAAGATGTTAATCTTTACGGAATGCTTGGAACAACCTATTACTTGATGGGGGATGAGACCAAAGCCTACGAGTCTTGGGAAGAGGGATTGAGAATTTTGCCTCAGAATCAAATGCATTACCGCATTATTGCAAATTATGCACTGCAGCGCAGAGCTTTTGATAAGGCGATTGATTACTTCAGAAGAGGAAAGGCAATTGCGCAAAATCCGGATTTGTTTTCTTATGATCTTGCGAATATCTATGCTCTCACAATGAGGTTTAAAGAAGCCGCTGAAGAATATTGCTTCATTTTAAATTTGCAGCCGACGCAGGTAAACGCTGTTGAAAATAGAATTTTATCTTATTCAAATAAGCCCAGTGCTTTGTTACAAACAATTGAAGTCTTCGAGGATCAGAATAGAGAGGATAACATCAGCTTCAATTATCTGCTTGCTCGTTTATATATGGAAGCACGGAATTTTAATAAAGCTTATTCTCTTTATCTAAAAATTGACGAAAGACAGCAGAATAAGGGCCTGGAACTTTACAACTTTGCCCAGTTAGTTTTTAATGAGGGTGAATATCAGTTGGCAGCAGAAGTTTATGAAAATATAACTAAAAAATACCCTGAATCACCCTATACATCGGGTTCAAAACTTGGTTATGCAAAAACATTGGAAGCCGTTTTGGAAAAAGAAACCTCGAATGCAAATCCCAAATGGAAACCATTTTCTGTACCGACTTTTACTGATACAAGCGAAGGTAAAAAGGTGATCGGATCATATCAAGATTTAACGGAAGCGTATCCAAATTCAGAAATAGCTTTTGAATCTTATTTAAGGATTGGGAAAATTTATTTTAGCAAATTGAATCAGCTTGATGAAGCAAAAAAATACTTTGAGAGAATATTAAGAGATGCTTCGCTTTCTCGATTTGCAGTTGAATCTTCTGAACAATTAGGTAAAATCTTTATAATTGAAGGGGATCTTGTTAAAGCCAAAGAAAGTTTCGAACGACTGATCAACAATGGCAGAGCAGCCGAAGAAAATCGAAACTATGCAAAGTTCCAATTAGCACGGATAAACTTGTTTGAGGGTGACTTTTCGAGGTCAAAGGAACGGTTGAATAGTATCATATCTAACCTTAAAGATAACACTGCTAACGATGCAATTGAACTTTCACTTTTATTGAACACTGCTTCAAATGATTCGTCTAATCTATTGAAATTTGGCAAGGCGGAATTTCTAATTGAGCAAAGAAGGTTTGCAGAAGCTTCTGAGCAATATCGCGCAATTAATTCAGATCCTAATGCTTTTATTTTGCATCATATCTCAAAAATTAGAGAAGCCGAAGTTGAATTAGCAATGGATAATCTTGATAAATCTATAGAACTTTTGGAAAAGATTACAGAAGAAGCTGAAAAGAATATTTATGCGGACAAAGCACTATATTTGCTGGGTAAAATTTATCAGTACGGTAAATTAAATTATTCTAGGGCTGTTGAGGTTTACGAATCATTATTGGCGAAGTTTCCAAACTCTCTCTACCAAGATGATTCAAGAAATGCAATTATAAAATTAGGAAACAAATTGAGCTAAGAAGAATGTCGAAAAAAATAAATCAAAAAATTGTCAAATGTTCATTCTGCGGAAGAGATGGAAGCGAAGTCGGCAGCATGATAGCCGGACCTGATGTTTATATTTGTGATATCTGCATTGGAAGCAGTGTTGACATTCTAAAGCATAATCTTGCAGCATTTAACAACACAAAACCCAAAAGCTTTAAGCAGCACACACCAAAATCTTTAAAGAAAACACTTGATGAATACGTTATCGGACAAGACAAAGCAAAAAAGATTTTAGCTGTTGCAGTTTACAATCATTATAAACGCATAAATTCCAAATCAACTTTTTTCGAGTTAGACGATGTCGAAATTGAAAAAAGCAATATTCTTTTAATTGGACCAACGGGCGTTGGTAAAACATTACTTGCTCAAACATTAGCGAAAATTCTCGAAGTTCCTTTTGCAATTGCTGATGCAACCACCCTAACCGAAGCCGGTTACGTGGGTGATGATGTTGAAACTGTTTTGGTTCATCTGCTTCAAGCCGCTGATTATAATTTGGAGCGGGCACAAAAAGGAATTGTGTACATTGATGAAATAGATAAGATTGCCCGAAAAAGTGAAAGCACTTCAATTACCCGTGATGTTTCAGGTGAGGGAGTTCAGCAGGCATTATTAAAAATATTGGAAGGAACCGTTGCGGGAGTCCCGCCCAAAGGAGGCAGAAAACATCCCGAACAAAATTTGATAAATGTGAATACAAGAAATATTTTATTCATTGTCGGCGGAGCTTTCGATGGTATCGATAAAATCATTGCTTCACGAATCAACAAAAGTAAAATGGGATTTGCCGCAGATACCTCGCGTGATAAAATTACTGAAGAATATCTTTTAGATAATATTTTACCAGAGGATTTACTGCGATTCGGTTTAATTCCCGAACTTGTCGGACGGCTTCCTGTAATGGCTCCTTTGAATTCATTGTCCCGTGAAGCACTCAAAAATATTTTAACTGAACCGAAGAATGCAATCTTAAAGCAGTATAAAAAATTATTTCTCATGGAAAATATTGAATTGGATTTTGAGGATGCTGCCCTAAATTCAATAGTTGAAAAAGCTATGGAAAGAAAAACCGGTGCTCGCGCACTTCGATCAATAGTTGAGGATTTTATGCTGGAAATTATGTATCATATTCCAGATAAAGAAAATGTTGAGAAGTGCATAATCACTAAAGCTGTCGTTGAGAGTGGTAAAGAGCCGATATTTTTGGAGAGTGATAGAAAATCGGCTTAGTTAGTATAGCTGCTTTGTCAAGCTGAACTTGTTTCAGCTTCTTTTTTTAATAAAATTATATTCAAAGATTCCGAAACAAGTTCGGAATGACATTCATGAAACAACCGAATTTTAGTATTTCTGAATTACTTGAATACTCTAAATAAAATAATTTTACTTACCATATTTACCCTCAATTTCATTTTTCCCCAATCCAAGATTCTCATCTTTATGGATTTGCAGCAAACCGATCATCTTAAAGCTTATGGGGTTACTTTTCATGCATTAACCAAGGGATCAAAAGCAGATTGGATGTTAAATTACCGCGGCGGATCTTTCATGATCGATTATTCTGATAATGTTGCCGTTGAATGCAGAGTTGAAGGGGTCGCTTTTGAAACTATCACTTCATCACAAGCTGCTGAGATATACTCATTGGTTCAAAGCGATGACAATAATATGGATGTTGTTCGGTTAGAGAAAGCGCCAAAGGTAGCGGTTTATGTTCCACCAGGATTTCAACCGTGGGATGATGCTGTTACTCTTGCCATGGAATACGCTAAAGTTCCGTATGATAAAATTTGGAATGACGAAATTCTTCGCGGAGATTTGGAGAAATATGATTGGCTTCATCTGCATCATGAGGATTTTACGGGACAATATGGAAAATTTTATGCAAGCTTTGCCAATGCACAATGGTATATCGATCAGCAAATTCAATATGAAAACAATGCAAAGAAAAACGGTTTCAAAAAAGTCTCTGAGATGATGAAAGCCGTAAGCTTAACAATTAAAAATTATATTGCACAAGGCGGATTCTTATTTGCAATGTGTTCCGCTACGGATTCATACGATATTTCTTTGGCAGCTATGAATGTTGACATCTGTGCAGAAATGTATGACGGTGATGCGGCGGATTCAAAAGCACAAGATCAATTGGATTTTACGAACTCTCTTGCATTTCAAAATTTCAAGCTTGAGAATAATCCTTATGTTTATGAGTATAGCGATATTGATATTCAGCCGCTTGAAATTGGCAATTTTGAAAACGATTATTTTACCTTGTTCGATTTCTCAGCAAAGTATGATCCCGTTCCGACAATGCTGACTCAAAACCATGCAAATGTTATCAAAGGATTTATGGGACAAACAACAATGTTCAGAAGAGAATTAATTAAAACTTCAGTTATTAATTTGGCAGAGAGACAGGGAACTAATCAGGTCAAATACATTCACGGGAATTTTGGAAGAGGTACATTTACATTTTACGGTGGGCACGATCCCGAAGATTATCAGCATGCTGTGGGTGATCCGCCGACAGAGTTGGCTTTATACAAAAATTCGCCGGGCTACAGGTTAATTTTAAATAACGTTTTGTTCCCGGCAGCAACAAAGAAAAAACAAAAAACGTAAATTTTTAGTCAATAGAACGCTGATGACACAGATTTGACTGATCTGCGCTGATCTGTTACATAAGTGTTATCTGTGTGCCATTGATTTTGTTAAAAAGGAAATAAAAAAGTGAAAACAGTAAGAATAAAAAACTCCACACAGCAATTTACCATTGGCAAAATTGTTTGTGTAGGTAGAAACTATGCCGAACATGCAAAAGAGTTGGGAAATGAAGTTCCTGAGAAGCCGGTAATATTCTTAAAACCGTCCTCAGCACTTATTCAATCAGGAGACAAAATCATTCATCCGACATTTTCCAAGGATATGCACCACGAGGTTGAGTTAGTTTTACTGATTGGCAAGATGGTAAAAAATGCTGACAAAACTGAAGCTGAAGAAGCAATAATAGGTTACGGTGTTGGATTGGATATGACGCTCCGTGATATTCAAAATGAACTTAAGAAGAAAGGTCACCCGTGGACAATTGCAAAATGCTTTGATACATCTGCAGTTGTTTCTGACTTTGTCCATAAGTCTGATTGTAAGCTTACACTTGATGAAGAAATTTCATTATCAGTTAACGAACAGATAAGACAAAAAGAGAAGCTGAATAAAATGCTATTCCGTCCTGCTGAAATAGTTGAATACATTTCATCTTTGATGACAATGGAAGAAGGGGATTTAATTTTTACCGGAACTCCCGCTGGAGTTGGAAAGGTGGAAGTGGGAGATAAGTTAATAGGGGAAATTCAAAATATAGTAAAATTGGAAGTCTCTGTAGTTTAAGATTCTACCTGTTCAACTCACTCAACGCTTTCTTAATCAGTTCTTCGAGTGAAAGTGCAGGCTGACTCTGAAGAATATTTCTCACTACATTATCCGCAATCTTAGAATTGTAACCAAGTGTTGATAAAGCAGAGACAGCTTCATTTTTTATACTCATTGGAATTGCAGTTGTTCCTTCTTCTTTTACTTGATCGACTTTGGTTCTGAGCTCTAGAACTAATCTCTCAGCTGTTTTTCTTCCGATTCCTGGAACGGCAACTATACGAGATATATCGGCAGATTGGATTGCGTTTTTCAAATCATCAGTTTGAATCCCTGAAAGCAAGCTTAAGGCAATTTTGGGTCCAATGCCGCTGACAGAGATTAAAAGCTCAAACATTTCTTTTTCAGATTCACTGTAAAACCCGAAGAGAGAAATTGAATCCTCTTTCACATTTGTATGTATGAACAATGAAGCAATTTCTTTTCCGCTTATTTTCTCAAAAGTATTTATAGAAATGCCAACGACGTACCCAACACCATTCACATCCAAAATAACTTTTGTTGGCTTAGAGGAAATTATTTTACCTGTTAAAAAACCAATCATATAAATTTAAAATTCCTCCGAAGGCATCCCTTCGGGAAAAAGTAAAAATGAAAAATTTAAAAGGAATTTCTTATAACAATTTAACAATATAGCAATACAACAATAAATGACTATCAATGACCAACGTGTTCAATAAGTGACGACTCTCTCGGGATTCGCTTCAACAAATGCCTTCCAGCTTTTCTTTTTACTGCTGGGTTTTCTTAATCTGAAAGCATGGCACAAAGCTACGGCAAGAGCATCGGTTTCGTCGAATCGCATCTTCTCGCTCGATATTTCCAATAAAGTTCTTACCATAAAAAATACCTGCTGCTTTGATGCTGCTCCTTTTCCCACAACGGATTTTTTTATTTCTCTGGGAGAATATTCGTTAGTTGGAATTTTGTTATGCGCCGCCGCTAAAATTGATACTCCTCGTGCATATCCTATCTTCATCGCCGATTGAACATTCTTACCGTAAAATGCAGTTTCAATTGCGAATTCATCCGGTTTATAAGTCTTGATTAATTTATCAAGCTGATCATAAATAATTTCGAGTTTTTGCGGAAGATTTTCTTTCGCCGGAAGTTTTATACTGCCGCTCGCGATTCTCTGGCACATAGAAAAATTTTGTCTTATGATTCCATAACCAGTGACGATTGTTCCGGGATCGATACCGAGAATTATCATATAAATTGATTGAATTGATCGACTGACTTAATTGCAATTGTCTTTGCCACGAATTACACTAATTCCTACGAATGCTTCAAATTATTAGTGTCAATTCGTGATATTAGTGGCAGAATATTGACATCATTTTATAGAATTCAAATCAAAATCTGCATTTGAATACACATTCTGAACGTCATCAAGATCTTCGAGTGATTCTATTAGCTTAATAACTTTTTCGGCATCATCGCCGCCTACTGCTATACTATTTTTAGCAATCCATTGAAGAGATGCATTTTCTATTTCTAAATTTTTATCGATCAAAGCTTTTCTCACGGTCTCAAAATTTTCGAGAGACGTTTGAACCTCAATATATTGATCTTCAGATTGAAAATCATCAGCACCTGCGTCAAGTACTGATTCCATTATTTCATCTTCACTTTTACTTTGTTTTGGTAACGTAATTATGCCTTTTCTATCGAACATCCATGCAACTGAACCCGTTTCACCCATAGCTCCGCTGTATTTACTAAAGAGATGACGAACTTCTGCTACGGTTCTATTTTTATTATCCGTTGCAACCTCAACAATCATTGCAACTCCTGAAGGACCATAGCCCTCATAGTTTAATTCATGATAAGTTGTTCCTTCCAATCCACCAGTTGCTTTTTTGATCGCACGGTCAATATTATCGGCTGGCATATTTGCAGATTTTGCGTTATCAACCGCAAGCCGTAAACGAGGGTTGCCGCTGATATCTCCGCCGCCTTCTCTTGCAGCGATAGTAATTTCTTTAATTAACTTGGTAAAAATTTTACCTCTCTTTGAGTCGATTACCGCTTTTTTTCTTTTAGTGGTTGCCCATTTTGAATGCCCGGACATTAATTGCTCTCCTGATTATTATCTATGATATGTAAATCTTTAAGTTTTAATTGAGGGAAAGTTTTTCCGTCCTTTGTATACTTGTCTATGCTGAATACTGCCTCAATTGATGCCTGATTTTTATTAAGTTGCTCGCACATCTCGCCCATATTAAAACCTATGCAATCAAGAATTCGATCAGAGCCCGCTTGTTTTAGATTAAGAATAAGATGATTATTCCCAACAAATCTTGGCTTGCCTTCAACGTGCAGATTATCCGAAATGAAAACTGGTCTCATATTTCCCGGACCAAAGGGAGCGAATTGATCAATTATTCTGAAAAACTTTGGACTTAGATCCGAGAACTTGAGTTTAGAATCAATGTGAATTTCGGGAAGAAATTCTTCTTCGCCTAAAGTTTCCTTTACAATTTGATTAAACTTTGATTTGAAATCTTCAACCTTTTCAACTTCAACAGCCAAGCCAGCGGCGGCCTGATGACCTCCAAAATGAATCAATAAATCCTCACATTTTTTTAATGCCTGGTAGATATTAAAATTGCTCGTGCTTCGTGCTGAACCTTTTGCCACTCCATCAACCGTTGTTAACATAATTGCAGGACGATAATATTTTTCGACCAGTCTTGAAGCGACAATACCAATAACGCCTGGATGCCATGACTCTTCATGGAGAACTATTGCGAGATCTTTATCTAAGTCGAGAGTACCTTCAACTAAATCAAGCGCCTGGAAAAAAGTATCCTCATCAATTTTTCTTCGCTCATAATTTTCCGACTCGAGAACTGCTGCCAGCTTAATGGCTTCATCAATATTTTCAGTGATGAGCAATTGAACAGCTCGTTCGGCATCACCTAATCGACCAACAGCATTTATTCTTGGTGCAATTGTGAAAACTATTTGTCCTGAAGTTAAATCACCTGCTTCGAGATGGCTGCTCTTTATGAGTGCATTTATTCCAGGTCGAGGTGAGTTGTTTACTTGATTTAATCCTTCCTTAACCAGAATTCTATTTTCATCAGTTAAAGTAACTATATCTGCAGAAGCAGCAAGAGCAACCAAATCGAGGTATTTTAAAGGTAAATCACGTTTACCAATTCTGTCGGCAACGCCTTGCGCTAATTTAAATGCAATTCCTGCTCCGGATAAATATTTAAAAGGATAATTGCATTCTGGTTTTAATGGATCAAGTATTGCGCAAGCTGGGGGCAGATCTTCTTTGGGCTGGTGATGGTCGCAAATAATAACATCCATCCCGAGTTCATTTGCAAATTGAGTTTCCTCAACCGCTGTAATCCCGCAGTCAACAGAAATGAGAAGGGAGGTTCCTTTGCTTTTTACAAATTCCACCCCCAATTTTGAAACACCATAACCCTCAGTAAGTCGCTTGGGAATGTGGAAATCTACATTTGCTCCCAGCTCATTCAAAAACATGTACATCAACGCTGTTGCACAAGTACCGTCAACATCGTAGTCGCCATAAATACAAATCAATTCATTTTCAGTGATTGCTTCAATTACTCTTGACGTGGCAGCTTCCATTCCATTCATTAAAAATGGATCATGAATAGCGTCGAGTGAGGGTCGGAAAAATGCTTTTGCTTGTTGATAATTTTTTATGTCTCTAAGAACTAAAAGTCGGGCAATAGTTTCGGAGATGTTCAGTGATTCGGCAAGAGATTTAACAGTAAATTCATCAGGCTGCTGTTTTATTTTCCAGAGTTTTTTAAGCATAAGATTTTCCATTTTGAAAATCAAAGAACAAAAGTAAGTTCAAACCTATAAGCCGAATTCTGTTTTCCCGATAAATCGAGAATGGCAATTATTTGTCTGGTTTCCAGATTACTCTGGAATTCTAGCGGTCCACCCGAAAATCATTCAAAGCGAACAACTTTGATCCCGACAAAAGTCGGGATAGATTTCCCTACTTGACCTTGCTTCGAGTGGGGTTTACCATGTTCCGCATTACGGAATCCTTTCGGACCAGCAGTGTTACCACCACTGCGGTAGGCTCTTACCCTGCCTTTTCACCTTTACCCCGCCAACGGCGGGGCTGTATATTTTCTGTGGTACTATCCGTATCCCGGGTTTAATCGGGACCCCGGGTGTTACCCGGCACTCTGTTCTGCGAAGTTCGGACTTTCCTCCCCCCGATAAATCGGAGAGCAATTGCCCGGAATGAGTTACTTTTATTCTAAAAATCTTTTTATTATTAAAATTTTTTCTAACTGAAGCAAATATAAGAAATTACTGGCGTGAAATCAGCAGTTGGAATGTGACTGAGACCAGCCTAATTATTTATCAGTTTAATGAACTAGTAGAACTTGATCATTTTGTTTTATTCAACACAAATTAAAAACACAAGAATATATGCTAGTCCGTTAATCCAGCGACTTCTGCTGAAACGAGAATTCTGCCGCAGTATTCGCAGAAGAAAAGCTTACTGTTTCGTCTTATTTCAAGCTGCCTTTGCGATGGAACAATGTTATGACAGCCGGAACAAGCTGCGCGTCGTATAGTTACAACTGCTTTCCCTTTTTTAGCTTTTCGGATTCGCATATAAGCAGAGTAGTCAGGCTTTTTAGTTTCATCAACAATTTTTTTTCTTTTTTCTTTTAGTTTAGCTTCTTCTTTTTCATTTGCCTTTACAATCTCTTTCAGTTCAGCCTCTTTAACTTTCAGTTCCGCTTTAAGTTCTTCAAGCTGTGGAGCAACCGATTCGATATCAATTGCCAAACCTTTACTTGCATCTGCAAGAGCATTATTCTCAGCCTCCATTTTATTTATAAGTTCTTCCGAATTATCAATTTCTTTGGTAAGCGCATCATATTCTTTGTTATTCCTAACCTGATAAAGCTGTGCCTTAAATCTTTTTTGATTTGCTCTCAGCTTTTCGATTTCTTCCTCATTCTCTTCGCGCTTCTCCAACGATTCCTTTCGTTTTAATTCTTTCTCTTCGGTATCATCTTTTAGAGCTTTTATCTTGGCTTCAAGATCTTCAACCGTGTGGGGTAAATCTCCTCGAAGCTCTTCAAGTTCATCAAGCTGATCATCTAGCAGCTGAAGTTCATATAGTATTTTTAACCTGTTAATCAATTTATGTGACTCCTCGTTTTATTATAAAAATTGATCGGGTTGGTATTCCCGGTAAACTTTAAAACCTTGATTTTACTTTTTTCTTTAACCAGTTTGCTTATTCTTCGATGTAATTCATCAATTATAGGAATTTCAGTTTCGTAGTGGCCTGCATCTATCAACAAAATTTTATCTTTAGCAAAATGAAATGAGTGATACTTGATATCTGCGGTAATAAAAGCATCAGCGCCTTTGTTGATCGCTTCAGAAATCAGTTCACCTCCTGAACCGCCACAAACCGCGACCTTTTTGACTCTGCTAGATGAACCAATAGCATAACGGAGATTTTTAGAACGCAATTTCCTTGCAATCAGCGACAATGTCTCTGAAACGGATAAGCTTTTTTCAAAATTACCAATTGCCCCAGCACCATAGTTAACATTATCATTTTCAAGAGGGTAAATATCATAAGCGGGCTCTTCGTAGGGATGGGTAACAAACATAGCTTTCAAAACACTATTCAATTTCCATGAGTCTAATAAAACCTCAAGCTTAATTTCTCTTACCTTCTCGTATTTAGCTTTCTTCCCAATTGTCGGATTTGAAGCACTTGATCCTTTAAAAGAACCTTCACCTTCTGATCTGAAACTGCAGTTTGAGTACTCTCCAATAATTCCTGCGCCGGCAGAAAAAATTGCTGAAGCGACCTTTTCAACATGTGTTTGGGGAATGAAGACAGATAGTTTATATTGATTTGCTTTCAGGTTTTGAAGAAAAGTGATGTTTTTTAGTCCTAATTTTTTTGCAAGCTGAAAACTCACACCATGCTTTGTGAAGTCTAAATTGGTATGTGCGGAGTATAGGGTTATATCTTTCTTAATAAGCTTTTCAATCAATTGAGAATCGGAATCTTTGTTCACTTCAAGTTTTTTAATCGGGCGGAAGATTAGAGGGTGATGTGTGATTATCAAATTACAATTTTTCCTAATCGCTTGATTTACAACATCGGCGGTCAGCTCTAATCCTATTAAAATGTTAGTAACTTTTTTATTGGTATAGCCAACTTGAATTCCGACATTGTCGTTCTGCCAGGCTATTTCCTTAGGTGCCCAATCTTCTAAATACTTAATTATTTCTTTGCAAGTCATACAAAAAAAATGCACTTCTAATTATGAAGTGCATTTTTGAATATCCTTTTTA
>JBGSOQ010000001.1:0-4222 GCA_041739035.1 Ignavibacteriaceae bacterium
TTTAAATCCAGCGTGAATAGATTATATTTTTTTTCATAAACTCCAGAAGTTCTATCCGAACAGAAAATTATCTGATCTCCAATTGATGAAAAGATAGGATCTTTATCATCATAATAATCATTAGTTAAGCGCAGTAAAGAATCCAGCATAAAATCATAAACAAACAAATCACTGAAACCTTTTTGGTCAACTGCTTGAAATACTATTTTTTTACCATCCTTTGAATACTTTGGAGATACTATGTTAACCAGAAATTCTTTCTTGAATGTTTTTATGATTTCATTTTTTTCTATTGAAAAGAAATGCATCACATCATTGGAGCCGGATTTTACCACAAATGCAATTATTCCATCAGAGGAGATGTCAATTGAATTTTGAAAGAGATGAAATGATTCGAGATTCTCAGTTTTTTCGCCGCGGATAATTAATTCCGGTTCACTATACTTATCACCGTTTTCAAAAGATTTTTCCTCAAGCTGTAATTTGTAAAGCGAAGCATACCCGTCTCGATTTCCAACAAAGTAGATTACTTTTTCATTCTTTTCATTTCTGACTACAGGAGAAAAGTTAAAACCAAAATCCGTCAGCTTTTTGGCTGAGTTTTCCAGCGGCAGATTCCTTTCGACTAGTGGAAAATATTTTTGCTTGAGATGGAGCAGCCATTCAGCATCTATTTCCTCGATTGATTTACCGAGTGTATAAGCAATGACTTTATTGAAATCCGTATACATCCAAAAATTTTCGAGCATTAAAGGAATTTTTTCTTCTCCGTATTTTTCTTCTACAAACTCCAAAAAATTTTGTCCTTCCTTGTACATTAAAAAAGTGCCATAAATTTGGTACATGTTTTTTAAAGGGACAAAATAATTGTTCAAAACAGCATCACGCATAACCATTTCAGCTTGATCATCAACTTTAGTGGACAGATATTCTGCAATTCCTTCCACAAACCAAAGAGGAGGTAAAACATCACTTGGAATGCGATGATCGGTGAGTATACGATAAACTTTATTCGTCATAAATACATGCACTAATTCGTGACGAATGACATGCCGGAAGTCATTTAGTGAACCAGTTGAGGGAATTACTACTCTTCCTTTGATGAATTCGAAGAATCCACCGACACCTTCGGGAATAAATCCAGGAGTTGTGTTGGTTTGCTGAAAATGAATATGCGTGTTATAGAAAATGAGAGGCACTCGACGTGTGAGAACATGATTTAATCTTATCTTAAGTTCTTCAAAAACCTCTTCGGCAAAATGTCCGCCTATTTCTGCAAGCTGGTCCGTTTCGTTATAATAATAAATATCGAAATGTTCAGTCTTGAGAACTTTCCAATCTAATTTTTCATACTGAACTTTGTTTCTTCCGAAGAAGTAAAATTGCGAATATGCAGAATAGAAGACTGAGGATAATACTATCAGAATCAGAGTTAGAAAAAGAAAAAGATTACGAGCGAAATATTTAACTGAAGGCAACTACTTACCAAATTGTTTGAAGATCAAATTTTTAACAATAAAGTTATTTGAAGAATTAAATAAAACAACTATAATAAATTTACCTCATTTTTTTTACCGTTAAATAATCTGCCGTGTTCTGATGATTGAATGATCTTTAAAGAACTTCTCAATTCTATCGGTTATTTCTTTTTCAGAACCCAAGAGGAGGCATTCATCAGCTAATTTCTTTGCTTTTTGATACGACAGTTCTCTGATAATTCGTTTAGCATATGGCAACGTTGCCGGAGACATACTTAATGAATCGAGTCCTAATCCTACCAGCAAAGGCATTGCTAAAGTATCGGCTGCCATTTCACCGCATATGCTTACTTCACGATGTGCTTTCTTTGCCTCACTAACTATGTGCGCAATTGTCCGTATTACTGCAGGATTAAATTCCTGGTAAAGATATGAAACTAAGTCATTGCCGCGATCGACAGCCATTAAAAATTGTATCAAATCATTAGTCCCTATGCTTATAAAATCAATTTCCTGTGCAAATTCTTTTGCTAAAACTGCCGCTGAGGGAACTTCGATCATAATTCCAATTTTCATACGAGAATCAAAAACTATTTTTTCCTTTTTAAGCTCCTTCTTGCATTCTTCAATTATTTCCTTTGCTTGTTTAATCTCTTTCAAAGTAGTAATCATTGGCAGCATGAATTGAATATTTTTATTTTGGCTTGCTCGAAGTACAGCTCTGATTTGCGTTTTGAACAATGTGACATTCTCAAGCAGAATTCTTATTCCTCTGAGACCCAAAAAAGGATTTGGCTCGGAATAATCTAAAAATTTAAACTTGTCACCGCCGATATCAAAAGCCCGTATTGTAATGTATTCGGGATAAATTCTTGAAGCAAGCCTTGTATAAATAATGGTTTGTTCCTCTTCTGTAGGGAACTCGCCCAATTCCTCCAAAATTTGTTCAGTTCTGTACAGGCCAATACCTTTAGCTCCGCTAGTAACAACAATATCTATTTCACCTGTGACATCAACATTTGCCCTAAGATGAATCTCTTTACCATCTATTGTTTTTGAAGGTAGATCTTTTAGCTCTTCAAGCCCATGCTGAAGTTCAATTAATTTTTCTTGTTTTAAAGTATAAAACTTTATCTGATCCTCGGTCGGAACTGTAAAAACATACCCGTGAAATCCATCAATTATAACAGTTTCACCATCTTTTATTAATTTACTTCCATTATGAGTTCCAACAACAGCAGGAATGTTCAGCGATCTTGAAATAATTGCCGCATGAGATGTAACCCCACCATGATCTGTTACAAATCCTTTTACATTGCATCGGGATAGTAAAATCGTATCTGCGGGCGTTAATGAATCAGAGACTACAATTGCATCGTTAGGGACTTTGGACTGCCATCTTTTTTTCTGAAGATTTCTGATAATCCTGTTCTTGATATCCTCAATATCATGAGCACGTTCTTTCATGTAAGGTTCATGCGAAAGAATCATCATTTGCTGGTATTTTGAAATTTCATCATTAACAATAAATTCAGGTAGTTTTTTCTCCTTTTCAATTCTCTTTTTAATTGTAGCAATCAGTACCGGGTCATCAAGAATCATCATTTGAGCTTCAAAAATAGCCGCTCTAGTATCACCCATTTTTTCATAGGCGATATTCAGCACTTTCGTTAACTCTTTTTTAGATTTTCTCAATGCTTCATCAAGATTTGCTTTTGCAACTTCAACTTCAAAAACATCGTCGGTACTTATTTCTATTGCTTCCTTTGTGAAGACAAAAGTTCTTGCAATTACAATCCCTGGCGCAGCGCCAATACCTGAAATTTTATTGGAAGCTTCTCTGAATATTTGCTTGAATGTTTTCATAATTCGTCAAAACCTCTTTTAAAATAATCAACTATTTCCGATGCCGCTTCTTTTTCATCTTCACCTTCAAAAGTTAAAGTGACCTCTGAACCCATTTCTGCCGCTAATGTCATTACACCGATAATACTCTTTCCGTTAATGTTCATTCCATCTTTATAAATAAAAAACTCACATTTGTATTTTGAAGCTAGTTTGACTATTGTAGCCGCTGGCCGAGTGTGCATTCCAGCTTTATTTATTATAGTAATTTTTTCTTCAATCATAATTATTTAATTCTCTCAATCAAGGAATAGGCAATCCACTTAAATATTTCTCTGTCTTCTTCGTAATGCAGCTTTTTTAACGAGTTAACCGCAACTTCTGTATAGTGGAATGTGGATCTCTTTGCTTCTTCCAAAATACCCAGTTTTGTATAGATTGCTTTGTATTGATCAACTTGATGTTTTTTTATTCCTTTATTCAGAATCATCTCAAACAAAGCTTTTTTATCTTCGCCTTTCGCTTTTTCAAAAGCCTTGACAAATAGAAATGTCTTTTTTCCTTCGATCAAATCACCGCCAACTACTTTGCCAAACGCAGCTTCATCAGCAGTAATATCTAAGAGATCATCCTGAATCTGAAAAGCAATTCCAATATTCCTTCCATAAGTTTCTAAGGCTTTTATTTCAGTTTTAGATCCCCCGCCGATTTGAGCACCAATGGAGCAGCACATTTCGGACATTACAGCGGTTTTCTTGCGAATCATTTCTAAGTATTCCTTAATCGAAACATGATTACGTAATTCAAATTCTTTATCAAGACTTTGACCCTCGCAAACTTCAATCAATCCTTTTGTAAAAGATGCAAGGATATTTTTAGCATTCCCATTACAGTCTTTA
>JBGSOQ010000022.1:0-15616 GCA_041739035.1 Ignavibacteriaceae bacterium
AGGTATTTAGATTGTTGGCTGGTGAGGACATTATACATTATCGAATAGAAAGCGAAGGAAGCGCTTCCTACAATTAATACTACTACAAAAAAGTTAATAAAAAGTATTCGATAGCTTATTTTCATTACTAATCATCTCGTTGCAGAACCTTACGGATTGTTATTAATAACTCATCAAAGTCATATGGTTTACTAATAAAATCACTAGCGCCAAGCCTAGCTGAATCTATAGCGCTCTTTACATCGGCATATGCTGTTAACACTACAACTTTAACATCAATTTTGTTTTCAGAAATTTCCTTTAGCACTTCATATCCGTCCTTTTCGGGAAGCACTAAATCCAAAAGTATAAGATCAACCGCGTTAGTTTTCAGATAATCATTTACTTCAGTGCCTCTTAAAAGAAAATCTGTTTCGTAACCGACTTCAGCTAGCTCTTCTTTTAAAGTTGTGCATACGCCTAAATCGTCATCAACAATTAATATTGATTCCATAAAATTATTTTAGTTTTCAAGCCCTAATTGTTGATTGAATTGATAAACCTTTAGTTTTTCTCGTTGTTTAAGAATTTCGTCTTTAATTGGAGCATTCGAGGAAGTTCCAGCCAAACGATCTTTTAACATTGGAACAAGCTCTGCTTTAAGTAGTATTACCAGTTCCTTCTTGGCCACTCGAACTTCATCCGTGCCGAAGATATATTTAAGCCCGAAAACATACCACGGAAGATCTTTAAGAAACGGAACGCCTGTGCGTATTTTTACATTATCGTTTACAAATAAACCGCCGATTATAGTTTCCTCACCATCAAGCATAATTACTTCAGTGGCAGCAGAGGTTTTATTTATAATCGTCGTACTGGGATCTGGCACATAAGAACTTCGCTCGGCAGTAATTTTCAGCAGGATATAATCTATTCCTTCTTCATTAATTACGTGCGGAGTGACGTTAATTATGGAGCCAGTGGAGAAAAAGTTTTCAACTACGTTACCGGCAAAATCTCTTTGTTTAATAGAAATATCCGAACCTACCTGTATTCTTCCTAATCTTCCGTCTCGAACAACAATATTTGGACTTGCAATTACTTCTCCTAAGTTCTCGTTTTCAAAAAATTTAAAGATGGCAGTAGCTTCGCCAAAAAAGTTGCCTACATTAAAATCGCTTTTAACTCCAAAGTCGAAAGTTGGTTCTTGTGTAGTTGTTGTCCCTTGAGTTTGGGATTGATCTTTATCGACACCCAACAAACCACCTAATTCCAGACTTCTTTTCTCGAACAACACTTTCCAATCTATTCCTCTTTTTCTGGCTTCATTAACTTCCATTTCAAAGAAAACCGCCGAAATTTTTACTTCTCTTTCATTAACAGGCACATAAGTGTCGGCAGTTCTAGTATCAATCTTCTCACCCCTCTTCTTGACAATTATAACATCATCTTTCTCTTCAAAAATTAGCCCTTTATATTGTACTAACACTACTAATGCTTTTTCATATTGCATATTCTCAATCTCAAGGCCAATCGGGTCAATGCTTTGAAAAGTTGAGACAACTCTTTTTCCTTTCATGCTTTCGCTTATTTTACTTAAAAGTAAAATTGCCTGGTCAAAAGGAAGGTTTGAAGATAGAGTAACAAGTTCATCAGGATTAACAAATCCTTTAAACTGTCTCTCCAAATATTGCTGCGACAGCGCAGACGATGATGCCATTACAATAAATAAAATTGATACAATAAATGTTTTCATAATTTCTACTCTCGTTTATTATTTCTTAGTTGTTTCTTCTTTTTCCAAATGCAATTCCATCTTTTCGATTACCCCTCCCCTGTTAATAATAAATTTCACCTTATTGTTTTTGTAATCGATACTGGTTAAATATCCAAGGTAAACTGGCTCACCCTCCCAGAGTAAAAATGTACCGCCGGTAGCGTCAGATAAAAACGCTCCCTCAGGAACAAGAGCTAGTAACTTTGCTCCCTGTACATCCAATAATCCATCGGTGTTTGCAGGAATATCATTTCGCAATAGGGGATAAAAGGCGTCATATAAAGGTCTGGCAGCCAAATCATTTTCAACAAACTCAGCAGTTGCAAACCGATTATTAGTTGAATAGTATACGTGAACACCCATGTCAAACGTTACTAAAAATTTGGGTCCATCTTCCTTTTCGTTTTTAACAAGACTTCCCAATGCAATCGAACTAACCTTTTTAAGTTCCTTGCTTTGCTCAACACCAAATATAAATTTGTAAAGATCGTTATACGGTGCTGATCCTTTTAATTTGTATTCATAGTAAAAGAAATCTCTGTCTTGTTTTTGATCTACGTATTCAACATCAACATGGCAATCCGGGCTTAGTCTGCTTGTTAGCTGGGTTACAAAATCATAAAACTTAATTGAAGAAAGATTTTGTGGTATATTAAATTTTCTTGAAGCTAAAACCGAATCAAGAACCATAGAACGTTTATAAAGATCTTCATACTGAAGAGTTAGTTGTTCGGTATTATAATCGTTAGCTTTTAATTCTCTCAGCTTATCTTCCTTGGCAGATAGATCGCCCCGTTGAAATATTAATATGTAGGCTCCTGCCGCAATAAGGATGAAGACTAAAAGCCCAAGCAAGGCTAATGTGTTTTGTAGTTTCCTATTCATTGTGTCACTTTTGGAAATTGTGTTAAATTAAAGTTTAAATTGAATCTATATGCAGGTTCCTCTCGAATCGATTCCGCAAATATTCCTTTTAGATTAGATCCGTCTATTGTATAAGCTAATTCGGTAGGTGAAAGTTTAGATAGTGCATACCCTTCAATAGAAATATCGTTAGCACTTGCGCCTAATTTGGTAAGCCAAATATTTTGTTTCGATCCGCAAAAATCTGAGAAATGTTGCGATAATTTTGACCATACACCGGTACCAACTGAAGCAGAATCCAATATGGTTTGTGTTTGATCAAAGCCGCTTATCTTACTTTCAAGATCAGCAATTCTGCCTAATATTTCTTGATTTTGTCTTAAAAGTATTGTTTGCTGGGCGATTTCCTTCTCTAACTCGTTTGCCTTTTTATTGTTCATTAATATTTGAAGTGTTAAAAAGAAGGTTGCTCCAAATAGTAAAGGAAGCACAGCATAACCATGCCATGCAAATTGAAATACCTTTTGTTCTTCCCTAATGTATTTAGGCAAAAGATTAATTGTCTCTGTTTTCTTTTGCGTTAGATCATCAAAGTATTCGTTCAATATCGAGAGTGGAATGCTGTAAGCAGATATGGCGTCTTGGGTTTCTTGGTCTAAGACAGATATATCGATATCTTCAAACTCTAATCGAGATACATTAGCTTCAGGAAAGGTTCCATAAAAGGAAAGTATTAAGTTTTCTGAATCATCCTCGCCGCATACAATAATATTATCGAGAGAAGAAATTCCGCCATTATCCATTTCAAGTAATATTTTCGAAAAATAAACATCATAAGTATGTAGGTTGGCTGTACCGATATCAAGAGCTGTTCCTATATGTTTTAATTTTCTGCCCTGAAGGAATATTAATTTACTGTACTCTTTGCCAATATAAACTATGAGGGATTGATCATCTGGAAAAAATTTCTTTTTCTTAGCTATATAATAAGCAAGCGATATTTCAGCACTTTTAAGAGTTGGAATTTTATAGTACTTCTTACCATTATACTCTGCCAGTGAGTTAATAAGTTTTACACTGGCTATTTCGCCGCTAAGAAAAACCGCAAGCAGCGATTTATCAACCAATTCAACGTATGACATTTCGTCTTTGTTGATGGTAATATTTTTAGTTTCATAAATATCGTTTATTATATCTTGCGATATCCTAGCAGACTTGCTTATCTTGCTTCCCTCATAAACATGATAATGCATTGAGGGTTCAGTTAATGCGGGAATAAATAAGGCCTTAGAAAGGTTTATATTTTTTAACGAAGTACTTATTAATGAAAGATTTGACGAACTAACTCCTTCGGGAACATTAGCAGATTTCTGCAAATCCTCAAAAGACACTTCGTCTACATCCACCGTTAAATCTGTTATTCCTGCAGTCACTTCAACCGCCGATGGCACCACATTAAAAGAGGCTGCTTTAAGGATTCTAATTTTGTCTTTTTCTTTTTCTACTGCGACAATTTTTGTATCATTGCCTTCACAAAACACGCATACTATAGGTTTCATTACAAGACCGATAAAAGTTGTTGAATTCTTGTTTTATTATTGGCATATGCAATAGCATTTTCCAACGATATTTTCTTGTTCTGGTATAATCGCTTCAAATCTTGTTCCATAGTAACCATGCCCATCGCGCCGCCCTGATTTATCATTAGGTAAATTTCGCTTGTTGTATTGTTCTTAATTGAAGCTTTAACGCTTGGTGTAACTATCAAAACTTCCTTTGCTAGGACTAATTTACCATCTAATCCGGGGACCAATTTCTGTGAGACTACCGATACCAAGACGTCCGCTAATCTATGTCTCACCCTATCTTGTTCGTGGGGGTTAACTTCTGCAACAATTCTATCTATAGATTCGACTGCAGAGGAGGTATGAAGAGTGGAAAAAACTTTATGTCCAGTATCAGTAACCTCTAAAGCAGCTAAAATTGTTTCCGGATCTCTCATTTCACCAATTACTATTATATCCGGATCTTGCCTCATGGCCTGAATAACACCATCTTTAAAAGAAAGAACATCTCTCCCTACTTCCCTATGTTTTATTATGCATTTGTTTGAACGATGAACATATTCTATCGGCGAGGCAATAATTACCACATGTGCAGGATCAATTTTATTGTGTTCGTCAATTATCGAATCAAGCGTTGTTGATTTGCCGGAACCGGTTATTCCAGTAACAAGTGATAACCCGAATTTTATGTAATTATGGCTCATCACCTTTACGACATTTGGATTGAACCCAATCGAAGCAAGCGGTCTGATGTTAGCATTTATTGCACGCATATTAAGAGCAAGCGAGTCAAGCTCAAAATATGCATCGGCTCTAAAACGAATGTCTACTTTTTTCCGCTCATAGTGAAGAGTATGGCTAAAGTCAAGATTTTTAGTGACAGATAAAAATTTTCTTTGATTGGAATTAAGGAGATTGATAATGATCATGGTTGTTTCATCGGTGGAAAATCTTGCTATATCCATGGCCCGCTCCTTTATGCCATAAATTCTAAACCAGATATAGCCATCATTTCCGTGTCCCCCAACCTCAATATCCGAAGCTTCTCTCTCAATCATAGTAATCAGCAGATTATCATAAAACTCCTTAAGTAAAATTTTGCTCTCGGAAGGAATCTTGACCATGTTCTCCAGCATATATAGAATTTTATCAGGCCCTCTTAAATCTTGGGGGATAGACTCAATAAAGCTGCTTAGAACTCTTCGGACTTCTTCAATGGGAATTATTTTTCTTTTAGTTGGCGACGGACTCAAAGTTTGAACAGCCACTTCAGTTCCTCTATTTTTTTCATAATAAGTTTAGTGTGCAATTAAAGCGTCTCAAATTTTATGCAATCAATTTTACTTGAACTATGTACATTTTTGAAAAATTTCTTCGAAAACCGAAGATTAAATTGGTAATTATTACCTAATCTAAAAGATATTATTCTTCTGATGTGGACGCGATAACTTCTTCTACTGACGTAAGTCCCATCATTACTTTTTCAAAACCAGACTCTCTTAAAGATCTCGAACCATCTTTCTTAGCTTGAACTCTTAATTTTTCTTCATCAACCTCAACACCGGAACGGACAATTAGCTGACGAATTTCTTTGGTAAAATAAAGAGCTTCGTGTATAGCCATTCGACCTTTATAACCGGTTCCGCTGCATTTATCACATCCCTTTGCTCCGTAGATTTTATTCTCCTTTAATTCTTTAATATCTAAGCCTGCAGCTGATAAAAAATCTTCATCGTGCGATGTAACAAGTGCTTTACAATGTTCGCAGAGCCTTCGAATCAACCTTTGCGCCACAATGATATTTATTGCATAAGCAATTAAAAACGGCTCAATGCCCATCTTATAAAGACGAGCGACAGCACTTGGTGCATCGTTTGTGTGTAATGTTGAAAATGTTAAGTGACCGGTGTTTGCTAATTTGATAGCAACTTCGGCTGTTTCTTTATCCCTCATTTCGCCCACAAGTACAATATCAGGATCATGTCGAAGTATGGATCGAATCGCTTGTTCAAAGTTCATTTTGTGACCGATCTTAAGCTGGCGGGCTCCCTCAATTACATACTCTACGGGATCTTCAACTGTAAGTGTGTTCACAGTTGGATCAATTACCTGATAAAGTGCAGCAACCAATGTTGTGCTTTTACCACTACCCGTAGGACCTGTTAGTATAACCATACCTTGAGGCTGATTAATAGATTTTACAAATGCATCTTTTGCATAGCCCGTGAGCCCAAGCTTACCCAAATCTTTAACAACTTTTCGATCATCAAGAATTCGGATTACAACACTTTCAAATTTGTTTCGCAGCTCAGTACCAACCATAGGAAGAACCGAGACTCTAAATCTTATAATTTGTCCATCGATCTCTCTTTGGATAAAACCGTCCTGCGCCTTCTCCCTTTCAAATCTATCCATTCCTTTGGAACGATCTTTAATAACGGCAACAACTGCTTCCGGCAATGTTGTTTCTTGCTTATGCCAAATTTGAAGATTACCATCAATACGAAAAAGGACTTCGGTTTGGTGACCTGCCCTTGGTATAAAATGGATATCACTTGCTCCCCTGCGTACTCCTTCTACTAAAGCTCCTTCAACTAAATTTATTAAAGCACTTTTGTTTATTTCAGCATCTAACTCTTGTTCATCAAGACTCGCCTCGTCGCTTTCAATTTCAAATTCAGAGGAAGTCTCATTCATTTGTTTTAAGAAAGTATTTTCTGCAGGAAGTATTGACTGAATTATCCTGTCATAATCTCTTTTCTTTATGAATACAACCTCGTATTTGCGGGCGTTAAGTCCGAAAGCTATTTTTGGTATTGCTCTGTCGGTTGGATCTATTGCGGCCAGAATGATTTTATCTTTTATTCTTAAATCAAAAGCATAAGGAATTACTTTATGCTCGGACATCATTTGCTTCATCTGATCGCTGCATTTATCAACAACTTGTTTAATCGATTCCAGCTTTTGTTGAAGCATATCACCCTCAGGCATCTCCAACTCACGAAAGGCATAAAGTATGGCTACTTCTCTAAAAATTGTATCATGATCAAAATCAAAATCCTGAACTAATATTTGTCCAAGATTTCGTTTTATTTTACTTTTATCTTCAGTTTTAGCAACTAATGCTTTTTCAAGAATTTGAGCATCGATTATTCCTTTTTTAAAAAGGAGATAACCAATTTTATCGGACATATCTAGATTGGTCTCGATCATCCCAGATTTCTTTCAATATTTATATGATTTGAAGCCCCTGGTGTTGGCGGCCTTACCGTGGCTGTTTCAGCAGAAACTAATGTTAATAAAATCATAACTACCATTATTATCATAGCTATTGCCACTTGAATTATTTCAATCAAGTTTTTCAAACGGTAAACTGTTTCACTTTCATAATAGTTTGCCAGTTGAAGAGAGGTGTTTTTAACTGTACCGGTTTCTTCGCCCGAATGTAATCTTGATAATGCTGTTTCAGTGAAAACTCCTGAAGCTTCAAACGCATCAGTTAAACCTGTTCCTTTTTTTAACATTAATGGGATTGCAACAGTCTTAATTCGATCTTCAAAATACTTGTTCCCCGTAGCTTCACCGGCAATTCTAATTGGTTCAATACTTTCTGCTGAACCGCTGTAAAGAGTGTAAAACACTCTGCAAAAAACCTCAATTAATGTTTTATGGATTAGTGAGCCCATGACAGGTAATTTCAGCATCGTTTGAGCAATATATAATCCGCCTTTTTTAGTTTTTGAGGCCTGCCATAAAGCAATGGGAGGAATAAGCATTACGCCTAGAATTAACCAAATATTTCCTACCAGGAAATCACTCAAGTCTAGTGTGAATGCTGTCATCGGAGGTAATTCTATTCCAAACTTTACGAACAACTTTGCTGTTTCGGGAAAAATGTAGCCAACATAAAACACTACGGCTAGGAATAGGACGAATATTGTGACAGCGGGAGTTATAAGCGCGCTTCGCAAGCTTTTCTTGAACTCTTGTCTTCTTTCCAAGAACTTTGCTGTAGCTTTATAAATTTCGGACATGTTACCGCTCTTAGAAGCCAAGCCCAGCATATATGCCGTAAATTTCCCAAATACGTTTTGATACTTTAAGAAAGTGGCTTCACTGTCTGCACCCTTCTTAAGATCATTATTAATTTCTTTTAATGTATCCTTAAGAGTTTTATTTTGTGTATCGTTTATTAATAACGAGAGTATTTCGCCGTAAGCAAGTTTCTGCTCCAAAAGTTCTGCGCTTATTTTAACAAAAGTAACTATGTCCGCCATTGGCGGTTTTCTTTGATAATCTATCAGCTTTCTGTTAATTGATACTACTTTGTATCCAAGCCGGCTTAAAGCCTCTTCAACCTCTTTTTTTGTGTATGCCTTTTGTTCCCCCTTAATTGGCTTATCATTTCCCCTTCGGGCCTTATAAAGGTAAGTAACCTTACGTTCTATCGCTTTAATTTTAAACTGGTTTTTTTCAGCAAAGCGCTGAATTTTTTTCTTTCCATCCCCGTAGGAAGTAGCTGATAAAGAACCGCTTACAGGCTGCCCGTCGGGCTTTTCTGCAGTAAATTTAACTTCAATCATTTTTCACCTTTAAAAAGAAGAGGGGCTGATAATCCAATGTAATTCATCTGCCCCATAGATTAATAAATTATTCTCAATTTCATTTTACTAACTAACATTTCAACAGTATTAATATTTTTTAACAATGGTCGTTCCTTTTGGAGTTACGGTCGCAGTATATTGTAAAAGTTTTCCGTTAGATGTCTTGTAAATTCCGTATCCTTGGATTGTTACTTTTTGTTTTGCAACGGTTACTTTATACCTGCCGTTTGCAGTTGTATCCAATTGGGTAGGGAGTGTCCAGCCTGTGAACGTGTTCCCGCCACCACCTAGCGAGACAGGTTTTCTATAATGTTGCAGCGCTATTGCGCTTAAGTTGTTCAAATCAGAAACCACGGCATCCCGGTTTGAAGAAACTGAGTTACCGCTGAACAAAGTGATTCCAATTACTATTGCAATTCCTACAACGATAACCCCGAGCACAATTAAAAGCAGCTGTTGTTGACCCATTATATTTTTTTCAAAATTATTTTATCTGCTAGTCACTCGTGTCTTTAAACTTTATTCATTTTATGATTTAGCAAATAACCACTATTGGAGAATTATCTCAGTAAACTTTAATTTTTACTTGAATTTCACAGTCTTTTCCAACAACTTCAGTGCCAGTTGTCATTATCCGTGTCTTTTCTTATTTAATTTCACAAATGGAATAAATGCTATTAGAAGTGCTCTGGACATTAGGAGAAATCTACCGACCGGTAAATGATTTACTTCTTTCGCCAAATTCTATTAATTTTCTTCTTACCACATGAATGAAGTGACTGACTGCGAACCGATTATTGGAGGATTATTACAGATATTCTTTACTGTTAGACTATAGATTTCGGTTCGATTATAATCCACTTTAAAAAGAAGAAGGGCTGATAATACAAGGTGTTTTATCAGCCCTTTAAGAATATTAAATTATTCTTAGTTTTAACTTCCCGCAACCATCAGTTTATCTAGTTTTTACTACTGCAATTGATGTTGGGGAAATTGTAGCTGTGTGCTGCAACTTAACTCCTGAATCGTTGTTTTCAGTACCGGTTCCTACGATTGATACAGACTGTGCATTTATTGTTGCTGTGTATGATCCGTTAGCTGTAGTATCTAATTCTGTAGGAAGTGCCCAGCCAGTGAATGTATTTCCGCCACCGCCCATTGAGGTTGGTTTTTTGTAATATTGCTGTGCCATAGCACCCAAATTATTCAAATCAGAAACTACACCATCTCTGTTTGATGATACTGCGTTAGCATTAAACAAGTTAATACCAACTACAACTGCGATACCTACTACGATAACGCCGAGCACGATTAAAAGAAGCTGCTGTTGACCCATTTTAGATCTCCTGTTTTGTTTATGTATTGTTAATTAGATGGATTTTTTCTTATCCACTCTATTGTTTTTTTAGTACTAATGAACTATTTCTATTTGATAACCGCCCGGATTCACTGTCATCTTAACCTCTATTGAATCCGTTCCTGTGACCACTTCAGTTCCTGTCCCGATTATCACCATTTCATCTTTATTAATCTGTTCAATTACATATGAACCATTTACTGTATTTTGTACTTGAGCTGGAATTTGCCAGCCAACAAAAGATTTTCCTCCTCCACCAAATTCCCTTGTTCTTTTATAGTATGAAATGGCCTGTGCTGCTATATTAATTGTTTCATTTGTCAGTATATCTCTTTTTGAAGATATTGCATGAGCTCTGAACAGACTCATTCCTATGGCAACCGTAATTGCAATCACAACTATTCCAAGTACAATTAAAAGTATCTGTTGCTGACCCAAATTTCATTCAATCATTATTTCTAAAAACTTTCCGAATGAATTCAGAAAAAAATGTGCCATGAAGAAAAATCATGTTTTTAATTGATATTAAGGTAATTTTTATAAGGAAGTTTACAGTTGAAACTTTTACAAGTAATATGTTCGAGGCAGTTCAGATTTACCGAATGGGGCTTAAATCGGGGACAGGTAAGGATTACCTGTGAGACTAACTCGGAAAGTTTTACTTAAAACTTAGATTTTTGAATGCAATTTTTACGACTCAAGTATATTCATGGGTAAGAATTTCCGTTTTATTAGTCAGTGAATAAACAAATGATATATGTAAAATGTTCTCCCCTGAAATTTCTCAATATATCCAAAGAAATATATTTGCTTGTGTTTTTTACTAAGTCCCCTTACGCAAAATTAAAGAATATAAACCCAGTTCCTAATACAAAGTACTAAAAATCAAAGGAAGTGAGTGTAAAACCTCGGAGGTTTTGCAATTAGTATATTCTTAAAGTTGTTTTTGGGCTCTTAATTGAAAATAATTTCATAAAATCATTCATTGAGACCTCGGAGGTTTATCATTTTGCGTAACATGAGTTAATTAGTACTTTTTTTCCAGCTGAAACAAACCACGATTTTTTATTTAACAAATCCAATCTACTGGAAATACAGTAACACCCTTCAGATAATTCAAGATCATTCTGAGTTGACTAACCCAAAAGATGTAGTTCCTTTTTCATCCCTTTGCTCGATTAAATTTATTTCTTTGTTTTTATATCTTAAAATTGAAATTTGATTGGAAGTACTAATTATAGGTAATTAAAGTCAAAAAAATTAAATTAGCACCGCATTTTTAATAATTAATTTTAAGGAGTCGAGATGATCGATTTATTAAGTAAAAAAATCAATAAGATTAAAATTTACCAATCTCTTTTGTTTTCACTTTCTCTCTTATCTTTACTGGTATTTACTAGCTGTGAACAAAAAAAACCGGAAGAAGTATCTGTTCTAAAAGATACGGTTCAAGTAAAAGTTGAAGTACCAGCTCCGATCGATACTCTTGTGAAAGACACAACAGCTTTAATGAAAGAACCTGCGGTTGTTATACCGGATTTGAAAGGAAAATGGACAGGGACTTTTGATCAAAGAGCAACAACATTGAGAATTACCGAACAAGATGGCAATTCTTTTAAAGGCGCAATTACTATTAACTACCGCGAGGTAATTAACCAGCAAGTAAGCGGAACTATAAATGAAAAAACTATGGACATTAGCATGAAAGACTTGCTGCATAGCCGATATGCCGGTTCATATAAAGGAAAGCTTTCTGAAGATATGAAAACATTATCCGGCACTTTTACCCAGAATGTTGAAAAAACCAAATTCAGTTTTAGTTTGAAGAAACAATAATTTATTTATAAATAAGAAAGGAAAACAAAATGAAGAAACTTCTTTTAATCCCAATATTAATGTTATTAGGATTATTCATCGTTTCATGCGAGGATTCAACAACAGATCCTACAGATACTACACCGACAACTGGCAATTTAGCTGTTGTATCAACACCAGTGGGTGCACAAATTTGGGTCGATGGAACAAATACCGGGAAAGTAACCCCAGATTCAGTAAAGAATCTAACTGCCGGAAGTCATTCACTTACACTTAAGCTGGATGGTTATAAGGATACTGTTCAAACTAGTATTACTATTACAGCAGGGTCAACTACAAATCGAACTATCACTCTTACACGTGCTGCTTCAACATTTGGCCCAGTTAGACTGTGGGAAACAACCGGAACAACTGCTGCACAACCAAGCGGCTTAGATTTATCCACAGGAACTGCTTATGGAATTTCAAGTGCCGATAACGCGAAAGTTGATGTTTATTATTCAAGTACCGGATTTGTTGTAAGAAGTGCAAATGCTGCAACCGGTTTAACTAGGGTTACTTCTTTTAAAGTCGGGGGTGGTACAAACTTAAATGATGGAGTTGATTCTGAGTTAGCAGTTGGTACCTGGGCTTCATCAATGGGAGACCGTGAACCGAACTACGTGTTTTTATTTGATAATGATCAGCATTATTCAAAACTGAAAATTACCGGTTTCGGCGGTGGTACGCCCGGTAATCCAGCTTGGGTTGAAGTTCAGTTTATTTATAATGAACAAGCTAACTCCAGAGTATTTTAAACAAGTGCCTTTAAAATAAAAAAAGCCGTGAGAATTTTTCACGGCTTTTTACTTTTAAACTGAAGCTTGATTACCTTACAATTTTAATGTGTAATTCTTTTAACTGATCATCGTCAACATTAGAAGGTGAATCATCCATCAGCGATACCGCACTTGCAGTTTTAGGAAAAGCAATCACTTCCCGAATTGAATTTTCTCCGGCAAAGATCATCGCAAGTCTGTCAAATCCAAAAGCAATTCCGCCATGTGGTGGGGCACCGTACTTGAAAGCTTTCATCAGAAAACCAAATTTATGTTCAGCTTCCTCATGACTAATACCCAATGCTTTAAACATCTTCGCTTGAAGATGTGAATCATGAATTCGAATACTTCCTCCTGCTATTTCGCTTCCGTTGAGTACAAGGTCGTAAGCTCGGGCTTTAACTTTTTCAGGATGTGTATCCATCAATTTAACGTCTTCTAATCGCGGCGAAGTGAAAGGGTGATGCATTGCATAAAAACGTTTGGCTTCTTCATCCCACTCAAACAGAGGAAAATCCGTAACCCAGAGCAATTTTGGCGGTGCTTCCGGTTTTATCAAATCGAGTCTACGAGCAATTTCTAGCCTTAATTGCCCCATGATGTTTAGCGTTTTTATTCTGCTTCCTGTAAGAATAAAAATCAAATCTCCCGGTTTTGCATTTATCTGTTTAACAAGATTTTGTTTTTCTTCATCGGTTAAGAATTTTGCAATTGGTGCTTCAAGTTCACCGCCCGCTTTCACTCTCATCCAGATTAAACCGCCAGCGCCAAGCTTCTTAACAAAATCTGTAAGCACATCCAGCTGATTTCGAGTATAATCTCCGCAGCCTTTTGCAAGCAAACCTGTAATTATACCACCTGAGTCAATTTGATCCTTGAAAACTTTAAAAGTGGTTTGTGAGAACACATTATTTAAGGTCGTTAGTTCAAGATTGAATCTTAAATCGGGTTTATCACTTCCATATTTTTCCATTGCCTCCTCAAAAGAAAATCTTGGAACGGGTAATTCTAATTCTAAATCCCAGATATCCTTGTACAATATTTTCATTAACCCTTCAACAATTTGGAAAATATCTTCCTGCTCAACAAAAGACATCTCAACATCAATTTGTGTAAATTCTGGCTGGCGATCTGCACGGAGATCTTCATCTCTGAAACATTTTACAATTTGGAAGTAGCGATCAAATCCTGATACCATAAGCAATTGCTTGTAAGTTTGTGGTGATTGCGGTAAAGCATAAAATTTGCCTTTATGAATTCTGCTTGGTACAAGATAATCTCTTGCCCCTTCAGGAGTGCTTTTCATCAGTACAGGAGTTTCAATCTCCACAAAGTTATTTTCGTCAAAATATTTTCTGGTTAGCTGATACATCTTATGCCGAAGCAGGAAATTTTTTTGAACTGACGGTCTTCGCAAATCCAGGTACCTATATTTCAGTCGGATATCTTCACTTGTATCAAGCTTATCTTTAATCGGGAATGGCGATGTCTTGGCATGATTCAAAATAACAAGCTTATTTGCCATAACATCAATGTGGCCGGTTGGCAGCAGCGGATTATCTGTTTCCGGTGGTCTTTTTCTAACGGTTCCTTCAATTGAAATAACAAACTCACCCCGTAATTCCTTAGCAGAATTATGTGCCTCTTCACTAAAGCTAGGTTCAAAAACAACCTGAGTAATTCCGTAACGATCTCGTAAATCAATAAATATTAATCCGCCAAGATCTCTTCTTGTATCTACCCATCCGTTAAGAACTACCGGCCGCCCAATATCATTTTCTCTTAGCTCGCCGCATGTATGTGTTCGCTTATTAAAAATCATTTCATTCGCTAATAGTGATTAAATTCAATTTTGAGGGCTTAAAATAACCAAATATGAAAGGGCAAACAAATAAAACACTTTAACAATCAATCCCGGTTGTCAACTTGGATTAGAGCCCAAAAAGCAAGGATTCTATCATCTTCGGCGGTATTCCCCTACTTAAGTTAATAATCGTTAAATTTGTAATATGAATACGGTTGAACTTATCCGCAAAAAAAGAAATGGGCTGCCGCTCTCAAAAAGCGAAATACAATTTTTAATTGATTCTTACCTGCAGAAAAAAATTCCCGACTACCAATTTTCAGCATTTTTGATGGCCGTTTATTTCAAAGGAATGAATGAAGAAGAGTCATCCGCCTTAACAAGCGCGATGATTAACTCCGGGAAAATAGTCGATCTAAATCGCATAAATGGAATAAAGATCGATAAACACTCAACAGGCGGAGTTGGAGATAAAACTTCGTTGATAATTGCTCCGATTGCTGCTGCAGCAGGAGTTAAAGTTCCAATGATATCCGGACGAGGACTTGGTCACTCCGGCGGAACATTAGATAAGTTGGAATCCATACCCGGTTTCATAACTAATTTATCTTTAAGTGAATATAAAAGCGCTCTAAAAAAATGCGGTGCTGTCCTAATCGGACAAACAAAAGAAATAGCCCCGGCTGATAAACTAATCTATGCTCTTCGTGATGTTACGGCAACTGTCGAATCAATTCCGCTGATAACTGGCAGCATAATGAGCAAAAAAATTGCCGAAGGGATTGACGGACTTGTGCTTGATGTTAAAACGGGCAGCGGCGCTTTTATGTCCAACGAAAAAGATGCTGTTAGGCTTGCAGATTCTTTAATTAGAACAGCAAAATCTTTTGATAAAAAAGTAATTGCGTTTATTACCGATATGAACCAGCCGCTTGGCAATTACATTGGAAATTGGTTTGAGGTTTACGAATCAATAAAAGTGCTGCGCGGTGAAAAAGTTGACGATCTTTTAGAACTATGCTTGAATTTAGCA
>JBGSOQ010000051.1:0-2644 GCA_041739035.1 Ignavibacteriaceae bacterium
TTCGGATTACATGCGTCCGGTTATTCGGCTTGCATCAATTTCCGGCATTAAACCGATTTACATTTTTACACACGATAGCATTGGAGTTGGCGAAGACGGTCCAACTCATCAGCCGATTGAACATATTGCTGCGTTAAGATGCATACCAAAACTTGTGGTAATTCGTCCTGCTGATGCAAATGAAACTGCTTATGCCTGGAGATATGCACTTGAACATAAGGGAAGCCCTGTCGCTTTGCTTTTAACAAGACAAGGATTGCAGATTCTCGATCAGAAAAAATATCCTTCTGCCGAAGGGCTTCTGAAAGGGGCTTATGTTCTTTACGACAGCAGCGAAAAATCCGAATTGATTTTGATGGCTTCCGGCTCAGAAGTTCAACTTGCTTTGAAAGCTGCTGTTGAATTGGAAAAAGATGGAACGAAAGTGAGAGTCGTCAGTTTTCCAAGCTGGGAATTATTTGAAAAGCAATCTGCAGAATATAAAGAATCGGTTTTGCCCGCATCTGTTTTGGCACGTGTATCAATTGAAGCTGGTGTTGCACAGGGCTGGGCGAAATATACTGAAAATTTCGGTGCGAACATCAGCATTGAAAAGTACGGTGCCTCCGGTCCCGAAAAAATCTTAATGGAGAAATACGGCTTTACAGTTGAAAATGTTTGTTTAACTGCGAAAGGTGTAATTAAAAATTTAGTTCTTTAATCTAAAGATAAGTCACAAATAAGTTCTTCTCAACGAATTTTAACATTTTCTTTAATTTCGAAACCATTACTGCAGGAAAAGAGTCTGAACGACTCAATAATTTTAATCAAAAAAATGTAAGTAACCCAATTGCATTGTCAATCTGGGTTTTTTGAAATTGCCTGTCCCAAGGGTTGGACCTACTTGAATGAATAGTCCTTTCCACAAAAAATTGTAAACTAATCCGAAATAAAACGAGTTTATGTACTCGTACTCTGGGAGCTTATGATAAAAAATATAAAAGAAGTTGTCATCAGTATACTTTCGATTGTGTGCATAAGCAGAAATTAAGGACATTTGGTGTTGTGTGGAATTTTTCGATGACATAACATATGTTAAATCTAACTGCAATCCATATCGACTGTAAACCCATGCCCCGCCAGATAATCTTACTCCAAAGTCGTTAAAATATATACCTACTGTGGGGTTAACATTAATAGGGTTTCCCCCAACTATGCCTAAAAAGAATTTCACATCATTGTACGTATCTTCTTTGGGAAATTCTTGAGGAAAAATCCTAATTGTAAGAATAATTATAAGTATAAATATTCTCATATAAATTTTTTGAGTTAAGTTTTTAAAAATAAAGTATTGCTTCTTTAACTTATAAGCCAAAACGATTTGGTTGTGGATTCCAGCGAGGTTTTCTTTCTTTTCCATCTGGATAAAATAAACCTACCTGATATAAGGAACCGATTATTTCCGGATAATTATCTATAAACAATCCATTTCTTTGCCAATAGCTTTGAATAATGCGAAGGTAAGCTGCAGCATAAAAGATGTTAATAGAATCTATTTTCAACTTGTTAATTATTTCATCAGCGGATTTACTTACATTAATTGAGCTATTGAATTTTAAACCTTGATAATAGGCCCTATTGGAGTCTGTTATTTGTACTTCGACAAAAAAAGCAGTTTTCATTTTTATCTGACAAAAACCTATCGAACTATTTAACCCTAATTTGGCCAAAGTGATATCAAACACTTCATGGTTCAATCATAGTTTAATGTTCTTTCAGTATAAATTATTGAGGCTAATATTGAAGGATTTACCTTAAAATAATCAGCCACGGTAGTAATATACAAGTAATTATCTTTTATTTTTTTTTATTGTTTTACTGTGCTCTTCTGGAATTGCAACGGTCTGGAATAAAAAGATAATTACAATAACAACTTTTAATTTCACTCTACTTTTGCAAGATCATTTTTTTAGCAAAAACTTTACCTGATATTTCAACCGTATAAATGTAAATTCCACTCGACACAATTGTTTTAATAATCAAACCCACTTTCTGAATGAACAATTTAAGCTATTCTGAGAAACTGGGTTTGTAATTTCAAAAGGCTTATTTTTGGAATAGTAAAAATTATTTTAATAAATCCCAATAAAAATGGCTTATCTTATCGAAAGGGGATGCTTAAGATGAAAGAAAATTCTAAACTACAGTTCGAGACAAAATGTGTTCATTCCGGCATTTCGGAATATGAATATGGACCGGTAGTTCCGCCAATTTATCAAACATCAACATTTAAGTTTGAATCCGTTGAACAAGGTGCATCATTATTTGCCGGTGAGAAAAAGGGTTACATTTACACAAGAATGCTTAATCCAACAATTCAGGCAATGGAAGATGCAATTGCACAGCTTGAAGGCGGACACAAAGCACTCGGCTGCGGAAGCGGAATGGCTGCTGTGCATACTGTATTTGCGAGCTTAACTAAAGCTGGTGATCATGTCGTATGCTCTTCAGCAGTATACGGACCAACCACAACTTTGTTAAATACAATCATGAAACAATTTGGAGTTGAAACTACATTCGTTGATACTTCCAATCTTGAGGAAGTTAAAAAGGCAATAAAGCCGAACACAAAAGTTGTTTATGTTGAAACTCCCGGCAACCCAAC
>JBGSOQ010000072.1:0-11664 GCA_041739035.1 Ignavibacteriaceae bacterium
TTGGGTGAGCATGGCGGAGTTACTAAGGTAGGAAATAGAATTAGTTTAACTGTTCGCCGGTACAGTTTTCTTTCCCTCAGTTAATATCATTGAAACATCTTTCGTAAAGGCAATCAAACTTTCGAGCAAAGCGGTCGGCGAGGCAAAATTGTTCGTAATAATTAATCTAAGCGTTTCCTTCTGCTGATTAAACTTAACTGTGTCAGCATATTTTTCCATTATATGTTTCATCAAAATATTAAATTGATATTTGTAATAATCTTCCTTTTCGCCTCTGGGAAGAATGAGAAAGATATTTTTTCTTTGAATAATTATCCTCTCAAACAACGCCTGAGAAGCAAAAAACTTAAGCATTGCGGCTGAAATAAGCAGATCTACCATCAGCGGCAATGAGCCAAAACGATCTTTCATTTCCTCAACCAAATCTTCAATTTCTTCCAAACTAGTTACGGAATAAAGTGCCGTGTAAAAATTTAGTCTGTCCGATTGTTCCGGCATGTAAGTTTGCGGAATGCCAATTTCAAAATAAGCATCAATGGTTGGTTCGGTTTTTTCTTTCGGCTTTGGCAAAGTTTTAAATATCTCGCTGAATTCTTCGTACTTCAATTCTTCAACCGCTTCATTTATCAGCTTAACAAACAGGTCGAAACCGACATCATTTACGAATCCGGTTTGTTCAATCCCCAGCAAATTACCTGCGCCGCGAATTTCCAAATCACGCATAGAAATATTAAAACCCGAGCCCAGTTCAGTAAACTCTTCGATAGCTTGCAATCGTCGAAGCGCTTTTTTGTTTATACTGTTCAAAGATGGAACTATAAAATAAGCGTACGCTTGTCTGGCGGCTCTTCCAACTCTTCCCCTAAGCTGATGAAGTTCCGCTAAACCGAATCGATCGGCTCTGTTTACGATAATTGTATTAACATTTGGAATATCAATTCCCGATTCAATAATTTTTGTCGATAAAAGCACATCGTATTTTTTGTTGAGAAATCCATGAATGACTTTTTCAAGCTGAGCAGGTTTTATTTGACCATGAGCAATTCCAATGCGTACATCGGGCATATATTTTGTTAAATACGCGGCAAGCTTATCAATTGATTCTACCCGATCGTGCACAAAATAAACTTGTCCATTTCTCGTCAGCTCATTATTAATCCATTCTTTAATTTTCGAAACATCAAAAGTGGAGACATGTGTATAAATTGGCTGACGATTTGGCGGAGGAGTAGCAATTAGCGATAAATCTCTTGCTCCAAGAAGCGAAAGATTAAGCGTTCTTGGAATTGGGGTTGCCGTTAGTGTTAGGGTATCTACATTATGCTTTAAAGATCTCAACTTTTCTTTCGCCATTACACCGAAGCGGTGTTCTTCATCAATGATTAAAAGCCCTAAATCTCTAAATGTAATATCCATAGAAAGAAGTCGATGTGTGCCAACAACAAGATCAATCTTCCCGCTTGCCAATCCAGCGACAATTTCGGATTGCTCTTTTTTAGTTTGAAATCTTGAAAGCGCAGCAATAGTAATTGGGAATTGTGAAAGCCGATCCTTGAAAGTATTATAATGCTGCTCGGCTAAAATTGTTGTTGGAACCAATATTGCGGTTTGTTTGCCGTCTTGTGCAGCTTTGAATGCTGCGCGAACCGCAACTTCGGTTTTTCCGAAACCAACATCACCGCACACAAGACGATCCATCGGATTTTCAGCTTCCATATCTTGTTTGACATCCTCAGTAGCCTTTTCCTGATCTGCAGTATCTTCGTAAATGAAAGATGCCTCTAACTCTTTTTGCCACACAGTATCTTTACTGAATGAATATCCCTTGGCCGCTTTTCTTTTTGCGTACAGCGTAATAAGCTCTCTAGCTGCTTCTTTAATTTTTTTCTTTGCCCGCTGTTTTGTGTTTTGCCATTCTGAGGTTCCAAGCGTGGATAATGTTGGGGCTAATTTTTCTTGTGAGGAGTATCGCTTAACAAGATTTAAATAGTTGAGATTAACATATACAACGCCGTTTTCAGCGTATAAAATTTTCATTGTTTCTTGATTAGCATCACCGATTTTTATTGTTTCCAGACCAACATATTTCCCAATTCCGTAATCTTCGTGAACAACAAAATCGCCGCGCTTAATTGATGCAAAGGTTTTTGATTTAGATTTTATTGTGCGCTGTTTTGTTAAAACTTTTGTTCGATAAGGTTTATTAAATATTTGGTAATCAGTTAGAACAAGCAATTTTGATTTTTTATGAATGAACCCGCTTTTAAGAGGCAGCGTTTCAATTTTAATTTGTCCGGAATCCAATAACTCCAGCAGCTCTTCGTGAAGTTCTGCCAGTAAATCCCGAAGGCGATTAGACTGGAGATCGTTTTCTGCGGTGATATGAATTTTGAAAGAAGAAGAAAAATCCTTTAAGGTTTTGAAAAGAATTTCACAATTCGAACCGATTGTCGGTGCTTCTGAAAATCCTAGGTCAATTCTTCTGTCTGATAAACCAAGCTCATCTTCGATTAACCATCGCGCCCGATCACTTTTAATAACATCAGCCGCATCAAAATTTAAATCGCAAGGTTTCGGTTTACCATCATCAAATTCTGCTTCCGTAAAATCTTCAGTCAAATCTTGAAATTTAGGCTCGGAAATTGTGTGATATTCATTAGAACTAAGTAATGCGAGTTTATTCAGCTCGTATTGACTTGCCAGCACAAGAGGGTTTTTCAAATAATCAAAAATATTTGTTGTGTTTTCTTGCACCGATATGTTCAGTTCTCCTGCAAGTGTTGTGGTTTTTATTGATTCAATTGATCGCTGACTTTCGGGATCAAATGATCTAATTGATTCGAGAAAATCACCATCAAACTCAAGACGAACCGGGAATTTTTCGCTATATGACCAAAAATCAATAATAGCACCGCGTAAAGAAAAGTCTCCTGGAGCTTCGACAAAATTTTCTTTTTGATAATTGAGAAGATTTAAATATTCGACAAGGTTAGCGTAGGATAAGTCGCCGCCTGCCGAAATTCGCGTCGTGTTTTTCCCTATTTGTTCGCGGTTCGGCAGCTTATGCAGCAGCAATTCATAAGTGGAGATGAGAATAAAATTATCTCTGTTAAAAATCTCGGTAAGTTTCTCTTGAAGAATTTCCGGTTTAAGCTCGGATACTAAAATTGTTTGATCCGACAAACCGAGAATGTTTAGTTCGGCGTTACATTCATCTAATGACTTTGGATCCTCACAAAGCAGATAAATTTGTTTTTCGTTTTCTGCCGCAAGCTTCACAAAAAGATTTCTTGAAGAACCACACAGAGGAGTTGTATAAATTGGAAATTCGTCTTCCGGGGTTTCAAGAGTATGCTTGGCAAGATCAACAAGCGGAGAAAATAATTTTAGTTCTTCTAAAACATTTTTCATTTTTCAGAACGCTATTCCAAATGAAATAGAAAAATTTGGTGCGCTGTTTTGGGGAGAATCGGAAACAACCTCTTTCTTATTTGTATAATGATTATTGACGAAATCACCGACAAAGTAACCGATTGCAGCACCAAGCACAACATCTGAAAACCAATGTGCGTTGTTGTAAATTCTAGCCGCTCCAACAAGCGTTGCAAGCGAGAACCAGCCGAATTTCCACAAGAAATTATTGTAAATAGAAGCCATCACAGTTGAATATGCAAATGACAGCGTTGTATGACCCGAAGGTAATGAAGTAAATTCCCAGCTTGTATTGAAAGGCTGAAATTCTGCTGCATCAACTGCATTGGCTGGTCGCTGCCTTCCCAACAAGAATTTTCCAAGAAGATTTATTGATTCTGCATAAATAGCTGCTTCGGTAAGTTTCAAACCCAGATTACGGACCTCTGCGTTTTTCGATGCTGTGCCGTAAATGTAAAGTGCAGCAGTACTTGCTGCTATATATTCGATATGATAGAAATCATCTACTTTAAACAGCACATCACCAAAAGATCCTTTATTTTCTAAAGCAAAGCTTCTAACATCTTCATCAATTAGAAATGCTGATGTTGTGAGTCCTAAGGTTGAAGTAAAACACAGCCAATCTTTTGAATCGAAATGTGCGGGGGCAGCATAAACATCACCACCAGCTTTAAAGAAATTCTTTAAATCGTTTTTAGGACTTTCGATTACTTGAGGGTAAGCAACAGAGTCAAAAAAAATTAAAAATGCGGAAAGGAATATTTTCTTTATCAATTGGGGCTTAACGCAGTTAAATGTTGGATTAAAAACAAGGAGACTCTTGCATCAAGTAAAAACAATTACAGTTCAATTGCTTTTCGAACAAAGCCATCGGCTTTTGATAATCTCATGCGGGCATCATCGGCATTTACGCCGGCTTTAATCATTACAAGCGCTGTTTTAACATGCCCATTTGCTTTACTTAAGTAATCAGATGCCTCCTCATAATTTACCCCTGTAATCGTCATAACGATTTTTTTAGATCTTTCAACCAGCTTTTTATTTGTCATTTGAAGATCTATCATCATATTCTCATAGATCTTGCCCATTCGTATCATAGCGGTTGAGGTGAGCATATTAAGGACAAGCTTTTGTGCCGTTCCACTTTTCATTCTTGTCGATCCCATAATTACTTCGGGCCCAACATACGGACAAATTGCAACATCAACTTCTTTAATATTAAAGTTTTCCCGCGGGTTACATGTAACGAACAAGGTTGTGGCGCCTAGTTCCTTCGCTTTTTTAACTGCGCCGATAACGTAGGGAGTTCTTCTGCTTGCGGCAATTCCGCATACAACATCTTTATCGGTTACTTTCGCAAGCAAAACATCTTTTGCGCCATTTTCTTCATAATCTTCTGCGCCTTCTTGAGCGCGGAACATTGCTTCTTTACCGCCAGCAATGTATCCCTCTATCATTCCGAAAGGCGTTCCAAAAGTCGGCGGGCATTCTGATGCATCTACTACTCCAAGTCGCCCGCTTGTACCAGCACCGAAATAAAGTAATCGTCCGTCATTTTTAAATGCTTTAACAATAAGTTCAACCGCTTGCGCGATATAGGGAAGTTCCTTTTCTACTGCGTAAGGAACGGTTTTATCTTCTTCATTAATTACTTTAAGAATTTCTTCAGTAGAACGTGCATCAATATCCATTGAATGGGGATTTCGCTGTTCGGTTGTAATTTTACTAAGCTCGGCAAAAAGTGTTTTGGTATCGTCGGTCGAACTCACTTGTTAATCTCCAGCAAAATAAGCTTTTTATCCTTCTTGTTTCGAATATTGGATGGCTTATACGCAAGTTCAAATGTGGTGGATTTTTTAATGCACGATTTATATTTAAGCTCTGCCTTGCTGTATTCTTCTTCAAGATTCCCGCCCTTCATTGCGGCAATAAACGCTTTCTCCTTAATTAACGGAAGGGAATATCTAAGTAAAATAATTAGAGGAACGGTAGCTCTGCTGATTACCAAATCAAAACTTTGAGAATATTTTTCAATAAATTCGGGATCTTCAACCCGATTATTCTCAACCCGCACATTCCCCAATTTGAGTTTGCTCACAAACTCTTGAACCGCGTCTGCCTTTTTCTTCGTTGAATCTACCAATACACCCCTCATCTCTAGTTTCATGATGGCAAGAGGAATTCCAGGAAAACCGCCGCCGGTTCCAATATCCAAAAAATAGCTGCATTTTTCAGGAATGTATTTTGTGATGTACGATGAAATAAAGATGTGGTTTTCAATCAGGGAATCAATATCGCGCCGGGAAACAAGATTAACAGAGTCATTTTTTTCAGCAACCAATTCAGCATAGAAAGCTAATCGCTCAACTTTAGTTGCTTCAGGATTAAATCCATTTTCCCAATTAAGCGCAGTGAGTTGTTTTAGGTACTTTTCCTGAACGTCAATCATAAAAAATGATTAAAATTAGTTTTTCAAATATACCAATAATACCGCAATATCTGAGTGGGTAACGCCTGAAATACGCAGCGCTTGACCTATAGAACGCGGTTTAATTTTATTTAACCTCTCTCTTCCCTCAGAGGAAAGAGCTTTTATATTCTGATAGTTTAATGTTAAAGGAATCTTGGTTGATTCATATTTCTCTAGCTTTTTAATCAAATCATCTTGACGTTTTAAATATCCCTCATACTTTAATTCTATTTCAACCTGCTCAAGAACCAAAGAATTATCCAGTAATTCTTCAGCAAAAAGTTTGTTTTCATTTGTGGTGTTAACAAATTTCAATATTTCAGAAAGACTTAATTCGGGTCTTTTGCATAATTTAGATATGGTTTCTGACGAATCTATTTCAGCAAGCGTACGATAATTTAAATGGTCATTAATAACTTTAGCGTGAATCTTTGTTTCATTGCAGAAATCTACCCCCTTTGAAATAAGAATCTCTCTTTTTTTCAGCTCGTTAAAAATCTCCTTATCAATCAAACCGTATTCATAACCATATTTAAGTAATCTTCTGTCAGCGTTATCCTGCCTAAGAATTAAGCGGTATTCGGCACGAGAAGTGAACATTCTGTAGGGTTCATCAGTGGACTTGTTTACAAGATCATCAATTAAAACTCCAATGTATGCTTCGTCTCTGCGAATAGCCAGCTCGGGTTTGCCAATTATTTTCGCAGCAGCGTTTATTCCCGCAACAATTCCTTGAGCAGCGGCCTCTTCGTATCCCGAAGTACCATTAACTTGTCCGGCGAAATAGAGACCGGAGATTTTTTTTGTTTCTAAAGTAAGATCAACCTGATGGGGTGGAAAATAGTCATACTCCACAGCGTATCCCGGGCGAACCATTTCAACATTTTCAAGCCCACGAATTTTTCTAAGAGCTTCGAATTGTATTTCTGCAGGCAATGAAGTGGCAAACCCATTCAAATATATTTGATTACTACTTAATCCCTCAGGCTCGAGAAAAAGCTGATGCCGTGGTTTTTCAGAAAAACGAACTATTTTATCCTCAATCGAAGGGCAATATCTTGGACCAACTCCTTTTATTAAACCAGTAAACATTGGCGATTTATCAAAACCTTTCTCCAAAATCTTGTGTACCAAGGCATCGGTATGCGTTATAAAACAGCTAACCTGTGGTAAGAAAGGAAAGTTTTCTTTATTGGTTTGAAAGGAAAAGGGTCGGGGGGGATTGTCGCCCGCTTGGTCTTCAAGAATATCCCAATTGATTGAATCTTTTTTTAGCCTTGGTGGAGTTCCGGTTTTGAGTCTGGCAGAAATAAAGCCAAGTTTAATTAGTGAATCCGTAATTCCGAACGAAGATTTTTCACCATAGCGCCCACCAATAAACGAATTTAGCCCGGTGTGCATTTTCCCATTCAAAAAAGTACCCGATGAGAGTATGACTGCCGATGCTGGAATAAAACCTAACAAAAGACCATTTACTCCCAAAACATGCCCATTTTCTACCATTATTTCAACAACGGAATCCTCAACAATCTCAATTTTGGGTGTGTTTGAAATAATCGCGTACGCTTCCTCAGAATACAATGTTCTATCAGATTGACATCGAGGAGACCAAACTGCGGGACCTTTAGAACGGTTCAACATTCTGAACTGAATACCTGTACGATCGGCAATTCCAGCCATAATTCCGCCAAGAGCATCAACTTCTCTCACCAAATGGCCCTTTGCAGTTCCACCAATTGCCGGATTACACGACATACGCCCTAATGCATATTTATCCATTGTGATCAATGCCACATCGCAGCCCATTTTAGCCCCAGCATGAGCAGCTTCAATTCCGGCATGACCGCCGCCAATGACAATAATATCGTATTTTCTACTCATAAATTATACGTTCCACATGAAACGGTCACTAAAAAAGCCCCAATTATTTTCACGTGAAACAACCATCACTTTCCAATACAGAATTTTGAAAATATATTATTTAGAACATCTTCAGATGTAACTTCACCGATGATTTCTCCTAGCTGACTAATCGCATTTCTCAAATCAACGGCAACGAATTCGTTGCTATATTTTTCATTAATTGAGGAAATAACAGCCGTTAAGCTATCCTTTGCCGAATTCAAACAATGAAAATGCCTTATGTTTGAAACAATGGCAGATTTTTCAGAATAATTAGCATTTGAGAGAATGCTTTCCTTAAGTTTATTTGTCAAATCATGAATTCCTAAGCCTGTCTTAGCTGAAATTCCTATCTGATCCTCTAAGTCCATCTCGTTTTTCAAATCAATTTTATTCATCACCTTAATAATTCTTTTTTCGCTTGTTAAAGACTTGATTTCGGTGTACAAGTCTTCCGAAAAACCCTGCACAACATCATTCATAAATAGAACCAAATCGGCATTTTTTATGGCTTTGTTGCTTCGGCGGACACCCTCGCTCTCTATTGAGTCTTCAGAATACCGCATCCCGGCAGTATCAAACAGCCTAAATAGGATTCCATCAATGGATATCTCCTCTCGGATTACATCTCTGGTTGTGCCAGGAATCTCACTAACAATAGCCCGGGATTCTTTAAGAAAATAATTTAGTAGTGATGATTTGCCAACGTTGGGTTTGCCGACGATAGCCACATTTACACCATCATTAATTATTTTGCCGATATCATATGTGCTCAAAAGGGCGTTAATTTTGCCTATAATTGAATTAATTTGTTCAACCAACTTGTCCTTTGCCACCAACTCGAGACCTTCATCAACAAAATCAAGCTCCAGCTCTAAATAGGATAATGTTTCCAATAACGAGCTTCTCAAATCCTCAACATTTTCAGAAAGCAGTCCGTCCAACTGATTTCGGGCACCCTTCAGTGAAGCATCAGATCTTGAAGAAATTATATCAATTACAGCCTCGGCACGTGCAAGATCCATTTTATTGTTTAGAAATGCCCGTTTTGTGAATTCTCCCGGTTCGGCAATTCGAACATCATGTTTGAGCAATAATCCAATTATTTTTTGGCCAATTAGCGGATTTCCGTGAAAGCTAACCTCAACCACATCTTCTCCAGTATAAGAATGAGGGGCTTTGAACACCGTTAACAGCACATCATCGATAACATTTTTATTCTCATCAACCACTTTTCCAAAATGAACAGTGTGAGATTCTGCCTTTGCAACTGAAGTTTTGCCTTCAAAAATAGAGTCGGCAGCAATAAATGCACCTGGCCCGCTAATTCGGATAAGTGATATTGCGCCCACACCTGTTGGCGTGGCAATGGCAGCAATTGTATCTTCTAATAAAGGATGAATCATTTTTTAAAATTGGACGACAAAAATATATAAATAATTATCCTTTAACAATTTATTTAAATCACCCGGAGCAGCGTGCTGCCTCAATTATGGCATCAAAGAGTATGTAAGCAATTGGATAAATTATTTTGCAAAAGTGACAGTGTTAATCGTTTAACATGTCACAGAAATGACATAACGGCTTAACCATTACAACTAATGGCAGATTTAACGCAAATGTAATAATTCGTAACACGTTATATTATAATAAATTAAACACATTAAGATGTTGGCACTATATTTGTTTCTTATTATCGAATTTAATTAAACAAGGAGGTTAAAATGTCAATAGTAAGATGGAATCCCACAAGGGAATTATTAAATATGGAACGAGAGTTCAATAAGTTGTTTAATGTGTTCGGTAAGAGAGTTGGATCTTCCGATTCTGAATCAAGAGATGAATACGAAAATGCTGTCTGGATGCCGCTGACCGATATTAAGGAAGATAAAGACAATTACTTCGTAATGCTTGATCTTCCCGGTGTTTCAAAGAATGATGTTAAAGTTTCTTATGCTGATGGCCAGCTTTCGATCAGCGGTGAAAGAAAGCAAGAGAAAGAAACGAAAGAATCCAAGTTCCACAGAGTTGAAAGAGTTTATGGTCGTTATTATCGTTCATTTACTCTTCCTCAGCAAGTTAAGGAAGATAAGATCGAAGCCGAATTTAAAGATGGACAGCTTACAGTGACCGTTCCAAAAGCAGAAGAAGCAAAACCAAAAGAGCTTGAAATAAAAATCAAGTAATGATTTTGTTTTCATCAAAAAGCAAATTTAAAGAAGGGTAACTGATAAAAGGTTACCCTTTTTCATGTGAAGTCGATTAATTATATTATTTTTGTGGCAAGTGGCTAAAGCCGTAACTTAGTACAATTCGGTAACCCCAGACTTAAGTCTGGGGTTACTAGAACAACCACCATATTATGGACTTCAGTCCAAATTATTTGGAATTAAATTAAAAATAAGAAGGTTTACATTCATGTCATTTAATTTTAGCAGACTAACAGTTAAAGCCCAAGAGATTGTGCAAAGCGCGCTTGAGATTGCTCAGAATTATAACAATCAAATTCTTGAACCCGAACATTTACTTGCAGCTTTGATCCAGGAAACCGGGAATATTGCTGATACGATATTGCAAAAAGCGGGAGGAAATGTTAAGCGTCTTAAATTGCAGGTTAATGAAATGCTCGAAAAACTTCCAAAGGTAAGCGGTGCAGGAATTGGCAATCAACAAATGTCTACAAATACTGCAAAGCTATTCGACCTTGCTTCTGAAGAAGCAAGAAATTTAAAAGATGAATATGTTTCTACTGAACATTTGCTTCTTGGATTATCATCATCTCAAGACAAAGCGGGACAGTTATTAAGAGATAACGGAATTTCTCGCGACACAATTTTATCAGTCCTAAAAGATGTTCGAGGAACACAAAGAGTAACTTCTCAAAATCCAGAAGATACTTATCAAGCATTAAAAAAATTCGGGCGCAATTTGAATGAACTTGTGAAAGCCGGAAAATCCGATCCCGTAATTGGCAGAGATGAGGAAATTAGAAGAGTGCTTCAAGTCCTATCAAGAAGAACAAAAAATAATCCTGTGCTAATCGGTGAGCCTGGAGTTGGTAAAACTGCCATTGCTGAAGGCATTGCTCATCGTATAGTTTCCGGTGATGTGCCCGAAAATCTAAAAACAAAAAACATTGTTGCATTAGACATGGGCGCATTAGTAGCAGGCACACAATTTCGCGGACAATTTGAAGAAAGAATGAATGCTGTAATTAAAGAAGTCCAGGAATCGAATGGCGAAATTATTTTATTTATTGATGAGCTTCACACACTAGTTGGTGCCGGCTCTGCACAAGGTTCGGTTGATGCCGCAAATATTTTGAAACCCGCATTAGCCAGAGGAGAGCTTCATTGTATTGGTGCAACAACTTTAGATGAATACAAAAAGCATATTGAAAAGGATGCCGCGCTTGAAAGAAGGTTTCAACCCGTGTTGGTTAGTGAGCCGTCAGAAGAAGATACAATCTCTATTTTGCGCGGATTGAAAGAGCGATATGAAGTTCATCACGGAGTAAGAATAACAGATGGAGCCATAGTTGCTGCCGCTCAACTTTCCAACAGATATATTTCCGATAGATTTCTTCCTGATAAAGCGATTGATCTAATTGATGAAGCAGCATCTAAACTAAGAATTGAAATTGATTCAATGCCTGAAGAGCTTGATGTTGTTGAAAGAAAAATCAAACAGCTTGAAATAGAACGTGAAGCATTAAAACGAGAGAAGGATGAGGCGTCAGAAAAAAGACTTGAGGACTTGAACAAAGAACTTAGCGAGATTGGCGAAGAACGGAATAAGCTCAAATTGCATTGGTCGCTTGAAAAAGAAAAAATTCAATCCATTAGAAAAATGAAAAGTGA
>JBGSOQ010000083.1:0-3833 GCA_041739035.1 Ignavibacteriaceae bacterium
AGCTTAATTGCTTTGAGAATTTTATGCGTCAGATGATCTTCCCTATTCAAAAAATAAATGGGATTTGTCACGAAAGCTTTGATATGATTTGCCTTTGCAAACTGATAAAGATTTCTGTTATTGTTTTTTTTTGAGTTAGTCGAAATTAATTCTACATAAACATCTCCCCTATCCAACGATTTAAGCAGATCAATTGAGCTTGACATGATGAATATATTTCTAAAATTCTGATTTAGAAGAGTATGTAAAGAAAAATCCTCATTAAGTTTTCGCAATGTGATAAGTTTGCAAAGTTCCGAAAATCCATCATTATTTTTTGCAAGAACAACACAATTAGTTTTACCATCATTAGGATTATCTACATAAGCTCCGAATATTGGCTTTATATCATTTTCATTACATTTCTTAGCGAATGAAATTAATCCATACATGCCGTTTGTATCTGTAAGTGCTAAAGCTGGTAGATTAAATTCCTTTGCTTTAGAGATAAGTTTATCAATGGTGACAGCACCTTCAAGAAGCGAATAATTAGAATGAGTATGCAGAGGAATCATAAAATAATTAAGTGCCAGTTAATTTTTCATTAAACATCCGCTTAAATGTAAAAACTCTAAAAGGAAATTAAAAGAAAGGTATGAACAATTATTTGGATTTTATCGCCTTTGAAGCGATATCTTTTCTAAAATAAATATCATTAAAATGAATTTTTTCAATCGCTTTATATGATTTTTGCCGTGCTTGCAGAATATCATTATGATTAAGAATAGAAGTGACTCCAAGAACTCGACCGCCATTAGTTAGTAATCTATTACCTTCGAGTTTAGTTCCGGAATGAAAAATCACAATCTCAGGATCATCTATTTTTTCAAAACCAGTAATTCTATATCCTATCTTATAGGAATCAGGATACCCCTTAGATGCAGCTATAACACAAATCGATGATCCCCCATTGTATTTTATACAATTTGTATTGAGAGAACCCGATGCAGCTGAATAAAATAACTCAAGAAAATCACCATCTAGTAAAGGAAGAACTGATTGCGTTTCCGGGTCACCAAATCGGCAATTAAACTCGATGACTTTTGGACCAACTTTGGTCAGAATCAAACCGCAATAAAGACAGCCGATAAATTTGTTACCTTCATTCAATAATGCTTTAAGTGTAGGTGAGATTATCTTTTCCTCGACTTCATGTAGAATTTTTGAGGTGACAATTGGTGCAGGTGAATATGAACCCATTCCTCCTGTATTTTTTCCGCTATCATTATCCCCTATTCTCTTATGATCTTGAGCCGAAGGTAATGTTACAAACTTTACACCATCCGTAATTGCAAAAATTGAAGCTTCTTCTCCAATTAAAAATTCTTCAATGACTATTCTGTCACCGGATTTCCCAAATATTTTCTCCTTAAATATGATGGTAATTGTTGTCTCGGCTTCTTCGAAAGAATTGCAAATAATAACACCTTTTCCAGCGGCAAGTCCATCTGCTTTAATTACAAGTGGATAGTCTGCATTTTTCAAAAAACTTAATGCACTTGAATATTCATCTGATGTAAACTCTACGTAATCAGCAGTTGGAATTTTATATTTCTTCATCAGTTTCTTAGCATATGATTTTTCAGATTCAATTCTTGCAGCATTCGAACTTGGGCCAAAAACCTTGATCGAATTATTTCTTAACAAATCGCTAAGCCCATTTACTAAAGGCTTTTCCGGGCCGATTACAACAAGCTCAATATTATTTTGCTTACAGAATTGAAGAACTGCAAAATTATCATTTATATCTAAATCAATATTTTCACCAAGCTGTTCAGTTCCAGGATTTCCGGGAAGAATAAAAAGTTTTTCTAACTGATCGCTGTCAATTAACTGATAAGCAATCGCATGTTCACGTCCGCCCGAACCAATTAAGGCGACTCTCATACAACAACTTCCTTAATCAATAATTGGAATTGCTTAATAAGTGTCTCCGTCAGCAAGTCACGCCGATGTTTATTAATAAAATTTTTATCCGGCAACGGAAGTTTCTTTTCCAAATAAGCTTTGTAAGTGAGATATATGGTTTCCTTTATAGCCTTTACATCATCAGGTTCAGTTATAAATGATGCTCCATACTCAACTGCAGCTGACTTTGCCGCACCTTCAGGAACGCATGCAATTACAGGTTTACCAGAACCAAAATATTCAAACATCTTGCCAGGTAAAATCGCATCTATATTTCTCTTTCGCCCTATCATGAGCCATAAAACATCACTCGATAATACCTTACGGACTGCTTCATCGTGATTCATGTAACCAAAATCTTTCACGAATTCTTCAAGCTTTAGCTTCTTAACCAGGCTTTGATTTTCTTTTCTCAAATGTCCAATAAAATGTAATTCTATTTTTGCAGCAATATCCGGCCTCTCAGTTGTAATCTGTTTAAAAGCTTCTAAAAAATATTTAGGCGAGTTGTATTCTAAAAAAATGCCGGAATACGTGATTATCATTTTATCAGTTGCTTTAGGAACTGGAGTGATATTTGAGAAATCTTCTGGATCAAAACCATGGGGAATAATTACAACATCTTCAAAAGTCAAAAATTTGTAAATGTTTAATAATTTTTCTTTGATCTTGCGGTTAGTTACTATTACCTTATCAGCAGCTTTTAATGATGTATATTCCATTCGTTTATGAATTAAAGAATGAAATGGAGTTGGATAGAAAGCAAAATAACTTTTATACCATAAATCTCGGTAATCAACAACCAGAGGGATGTCAAATTTCTTTTTGAGTTTTGCTGAGATTTTAAAAGCAGAAAATGGAGGAGCAGTTACAAAGACAACATCAAATTTTTGCTTAGATAAAATTTCAGAAGCCGCATTAAATGCCTTATTTGACCATGAGATTTTATTATCAGGAATAAACAAAGTTTGACTTAGTAGATTTAGAGCTTTTCGGAATTTTTCATTTGGTATTTTTACTGTTCCAAATTTTGCAAGAACAGTATTCGGATCAATTGAAGTAGTGCGCACAACTTTTATATCCAATTTATCCAATTCGTGTAGTAATGACTTATCATGCGCATAATAAGCAACATTCCCCGTAGTAATAACTGTAGGCTGCCAGCCATGTGGCTGCATGTACTTTACAAACTTTAAAGTCCTTTGAACACCGCTCAAACCTAACGGCGGAAAGTAATAAGCTATAACTAAAACTTTGTACATATTATATCAAAGCTAATAATGGTTTACTTACTCAAAAAAAATAACTAAACTTTAGGCGTATAATAATTTGGAGGTTCAGTTGTTATTATTACATCATGAGGATGACTTTCCTTTAAACCCGCAAGTGTAATTTTTACAAATTTTGTTTTTGTCTTAAGAAGTTTGATGTTACTGACTCCGCAATAACCCATTGCAGCTCTAAGACCTCCAATCAGTTGAAAAATAGTATCTGAAAGTGGACCTTTGTAAGGCACTCGACCTTCAATTCCCTCCGGTACTAATTTCGAAATGTCATCTTCTGTATCCTGAAAATACCTATCTTTACTTCCTTTTTTCATTGCTGAAATTGAACCCATTCCACGATAAATCTTGAAACTCCGACCTTCAAATAAAACTTTTTCACCGGGACTTTCTTCAACACCAGCAAACAAACCACCAATCATCACTGAGTCTGCTCCCGCAGCAATAGCTTTAGGAACATCTCCTGTTTGCTTGATCCCACCGTCAGCAATTATCGGGATTCCCTTTTTCTTAGCTGCCCTATAAACTTCCGAAATGGCTGTAATTTGAGGTACGCCAATCCCAGCAATTACACGAGTAGTACAGATGGAACCGGGTCCGACA